>JBEVLE010000299.1:0-2948 GCA_040509335.1 Longimicrobiaceae bacterium
TCCTCGCCCGTCGCCAGCGCGGTGAGCGCCGTCGCCATGCGGGCGCGCTCCGCGGGGGTGAGGCGCGCCCGCACCGCGGAAACCACCGCCTCGCGCGTGGCCGGCGCGGCCGACTCCAGCCGGCGCCGCGCCTGGCCGGAGCGGTCGTCCGGGTCGGCGGCGAGGATGCGGTACACCTCGGCCGCCAGCGTGCGGACCGCGGCGTCCGGCGCCGGGGAGCCGCCCGGCTCCCGCGGGCGCGCGGGGTCGGTGGAGGGGGGCCGGCGCAGGTGCCGCGCGGCCACGCTCACCGATCCCGCCGGCACCCGCTCCCCCGCCGCCACCCGCCGCGCCGCCGTTTCCGCCTCCGCCTCCAGCAGCCCGGTGGCGATGCCGCCGGCGCCGCGCCGCTGCACCACGGGGCGCGGCGAGTCCGGGGGCTGCTGCAGCGTGTGGGTCAGCTCGTGGGCGAGGAGCCGGCGGCCCTCGTGCGTGGACGGGCGGTACAGTCCCCGGGCGAAGTACACGTGCTCGCCGCGGGCCAGGGCGTGGGCGTCCAGCTCGCGCGCGGCGTCGGCCGCGTCGCGGTCGGTGTGCACGCGCACCCGCGAAAAGTCGTGCCCGAAGCACGACTCCATCCACGCGCGCACCTCCGGCTCCATCGCCCGCCCCTGCGAGCGCAGCAGCAGCGTCTCCACCCCCGCGGGGACACGCTCCCCCGGGCGCTCCGCGCGCTCCCGGCCGGCCTCCCCGCCGGGGCGGGCCGGGTCGGGCGCGCGCTCCCGGGTGCGCTCACGCGCCGGCATCCGCGAAGCCCCGGTACAGCGCCCCCGCCAGCCGCCGCCCCACCTCGGCGGGGCGCGCGCCGCCGGGCACCTCGAACGCGCCCGCGTCCAGCTCCGCCGGCGCCTCGCCGCGCGCCAGCCGCTCCGGCACGCCTCGCTCGGCGAAGAGCCGCGCCAGCTCGTCGCGCATGGCGTCGGCGATGCGGTGGCGGTCGGCGGGAGCGAAGCCGTGCAGCACCAGCTCGTCCACGCGCAGCCGCACGGTGGCGGGGCTCAGCTCCATCCCCCCGCCTCCGCGTCGGTCAGCGTCTTTTCCAGCTTGGCGTACTCGCCGCGCGCGGCCTGCAGCAGGTGGCCCATGGTGACGGAGCCGCCGCCGTCGGCGGCCAGGAAGGCGGCGTGCAGGGCGATGTTGCGGATGTTGCCGCCGGCCACGTTGAGCCGCGCCAGGCGGGCATAGTCCAGCCCGTGGCGCG
This sequence comes from Longimicrobiaceae bacterium, assembly GCA_040509335.1. Taxonomy (GTDB): domain Bacteria; phylum Gemmatimonadota; class Gemmatimonadetes; order Longimicrobiales; family Longimicrobiaceae; genus JAFAYN01. The sequence goes on from JBEVLE010000299.1 coordinate 1,241, forward strand.
GCGTGTCCCCGGGGAACACCCGCCGCCAGATCTCCTCGCGCTGCGCCGTGCCGGGGAAGGGAAAGTTCACCACGAAGCGGATGCGCCGCAGGAAGGCGGTGTCCAGCGAGCCCTTGAGGTTGGTGGTGAGCACCGCCAGCCCGCGGTACGTTTCCATCCGCTGCAGCAGGTAGCTGACCTCGATGTTGGCGTAGCGGTCGTGGCTGTCCTTGACCTCGCTGCGCTTGCCGAAGAGCGCGTCCGCCTCGTCGAACAGGAGGACGGCGCCGCTCTCCTCCGCGGCCTCGAACACGCGCCGCAGGTTCTTTTCCGTTTCGCCGATGTACTTGCTGACCACCGCCGACAGGTCGATGCGGAACAGGTCCAGGCGCAGGTCGCGGGCGAGCACCTCGGCGGCCATGGTCTTTCCCGTCCCGCTGCTGCCGGCGAAGAGCGCGCTGATCCCCAGTCCCCGCGCGCCCCGCCCGGCGAAGCCCCACTCCTCGTAGACGCGGGCGCGCTGGCGCACGTGCGAGGCGATCTCGCGCAGCGTCTGCAGCTGCGCCTCGGGGAGGACCAGGTCCTCCCAGGCGGCGGCGGAGTCGATGCGCTGCGCCAGGTCGTCCAGCCGCGAGCGCGAGCGGGTGCGCCCGGCGTTCCACAAGCGCTCGGCGAGCCGCTCCGGCTCCGCCCCCTCGGCCAGGGCGTCGCGCGCGGCGGCGTGGATCGCCCCGGCGGACATGTCGAACTGCGCCACCAGCCGGTCCACGGCGCCGTTCAGCGCCGGCGCGGCCCCGCCCAGCACCTCGCGCCACAGCGCCCGCTGCTCGTCGGCGGCGGGGCGCGGCACCTCCAGCGTCAGCACCGGCCGGCGGGTGGGCCGGCAGCGGTCGCGCGCGGACAGCACCACCGGGCCGCCGCAGCGCTCCACCAGCCGCTCCACGGCGGGGGCCCGCTGCGCGTCGGCGGGGTCCATGCGGCCGGCGTCCACCAGCAGCGCCCCGCCCACCAGCGCCGCCTCGCGCTCCCACAGCCGGGCCAGCGCTTCCAGCTCCGCGGGGCCCGTGGGGAGCGAGTCCGCCTGCACCGCGAACAGCCGCAGCCCCGCCGCCGCGCTGGCGGCCGCGGCCACGGCGCGCCGCCCCTCCTCGTCGGCGCCCACCAGCTGCACCAGCGGCGGCGCGGCGGACTCGCACCAGGCCGCCGCCACGCGCCCCGCGAGCGCCGCGTGCGAGGGGACGGCGGCCTCCGCGGCGGGGACCGGCTCCACCACCCCGGCCAGCCGCTCGTCCAGGTAGCCCACCCCCACCAGCTCGTGCAGGATGCGCTCGTCGATGCGGAGGATGGCCGAGACCAGCGGCGTCCCCGGCCCCTGCACCAGCTCCACCAGCCGCCAGCGGCGCAGCGGCGCGTCCGGGACCAGCGCGCTCCAGTGGCTCCCCTCCAGCGCGGCCAGCGCCAGCGCGAAGGTGGGGTAGGGGCGCTCCGGGTCGCCCTGCGCGGCGGCGCACGCGGGGGGGATGGACGCGTCCAGTTCCATCCCCGCGCACAGCACCAGCACCGCGCGCTCGAAGCGCGTCAGCCCGAAGGTGGCGCACACCCCGTCCAGCGCGGAGGGGCCCGCGTCGTCCATCCACGGCGCGTCCCCCGACTCCGGCGCGGCGGGCGGACCGGCGGGCGCCGGCGGCGCCGCGGCGCGGGCGGCGTGGCGCAGCAGCGCCGCCCGCAC
>JBEVLE010000300.1:0-10407 GCA_040509335.1 Longimicrobiaceae bacterium
ATCCACCGGATCGGGGGCGGTCTGCGTTGTAGCCGTCCGCGTGAGGGATTACGGCCCGAAGGGGCGAGACCCGGCGGGTGTTTGCCGGGGCTCGACTCCGTTAGCCCGCGTTGTTTGCGGGCTTACGGAGCCGAAGCCCGACCCCGGCGCCAGCCGGGGGCACGCCCAACCCCGCCGTTAAACCCCCTCACCGATTCCCGTACGGCTTCGCCGGCACCGTGCGCAGGTACAGCCAGAGCGCCCGCAGCTCGGTGTCCGTCATGGTGGCGAGCCCCTTCCACGGCATCAGCGAATCGATGTCGCTGCCGTTGGGACGCTTGCCGGTGCGCAGGGCGCGGAAGAAGTCCTGCTCGGTCCAGCGGCCCAGCCCCGTGGACGGCTCCGGGGTGATGTTGGCGGCGGCCTTCCAGTCCGGCGGCGTCCCGGGGATCCTGCCCCCGGAGAAGCCCGTGCCGTGGCAGCCGGTGCACCCCGTGGCGAGGTAGCCCCCGTACTCCGCCGTGGCTCCCGGCGCGGGCGCCGCCCGCCGGGGAGCGGCGTGGTCGATGACCTCGGCCGGGAGCAGAACCAGCTCGCCCGCCACGAAGAGCGCCCGCCCCAGCGGCCCCACGGAGTTGGCGGGGTGGTCGCTGTCCACCGGGGGGAGGCTCTTGATGTAGGCCACCAGCGCGGCCACGTCGTCGTCGCCCAGCGGGTTGAACTCCTGCGAGGGCATGAACAGGAGCGGCCTGCCGTCCGGCGCCACGCCGTGGCGGATGGCGCGCACCCAGTCGGCGTCGGTGTAGCCCCCGGCCACGCCGCCCCGGCCCGCCGTCAGGTTGGTGGCGGTGAGCCGGGCCATGGGCTGCTCGTCGATGAACGTGCGCCCGGCCAGGTCCTTTCCGTGGCAGTCGGTGCAGCCGCGCACCACGGCCAGGTGGGCGCCCTGGCGGACCGCGTCCGCGTCGCTGCGGACGGCGACGGGGCCGGGGTCCACGCTGTACGTCCTGCGCATGCGCGCCTCGCTGACGCCGTACACGGCGGCGAGCGCCAGCGCCGCGACCACCACCAGGCCGCCGAGCAGGCGGACGGTCCAGCTCTTCGCTCGCTTCTTGGCTCTTTTCACGGGGTGCCCGGGGTCGGGAGGTGAGGGCTTCGGGGTGGGAATTCGCGGGGATGGTGCGGCGGAGCAGCAAAGTGCGTCGCGCACGGGGGCGAATCAAGACTTTTCCACCGCGCGGCGGGGGGCTCGGACCGGGCGGTTCCGGACAGCTGCCGGCGGGCTGAAAGACTGTCCCAAAGGTTCCTCAATTGCTCCCGCAATGTCCCGCATGCCGGGCCGCTCCCGACATGAGCACCAGAGGCGCTTCCAGGCTCTACGTGAAAGCGGTGCAAGAGGATGTGCGAGTGTGCGCGCCGTTCTGCCGGACACTTTCATGCTGGCATGGGGATGGCAAGTGCAACAGTGCCCTGCCGTGTCTTCCCCACCTTCGTCCAGCCATCCCATGAAGCTTTCCATGCACCACCATTTCCTGTCGGCGGCGTTCCTCGCCGCGCTCCTGTCGTGCACCGGCGATTCGCCCACGGGGGCGGGCCGCGCGCCGGCGCAGCTCCAGGCGGCGGGGGGCGGCGGCCAGACCGGCACGGCCGGCACCGCGCTCACCGCCCCGCTCGTCGTCCGGGCGACCGACACGGGCGGCCAGGGGATGCGCGGCGTCGCCGTGAGCTGGAGCATCCGCAGCGGCGGCGGGACGCTCTCCACCGCGTCGAGCGTGACCGACGACGCCGGGGAGGCCCGCACCCAGTGGACCCTGGGACAGGGGACAGGGGAGCAGAGCGTGGCGGCGACGGTACAGGGCCTCGCGCCGGTGCTCATCATCGCGACCGCCGTCCCCGGCGCGCCGGCCATCCTCCACGTCTCCGCGGGCAACGCACAGGTGGGAGTCGTGGGAACCGCCGTTTCCTCCGCCCCCACCGTCCAGGTCACGGACCGGTACTCGAACCCGGTGCAGGGCGTGGAGGTCGGGTGGGCGGTGACCTCCGGGGGCGGGTCGGTGAGCCCGCCGGCGAGCCGGACGGATGCGGCCGGCAACGCCAGCACCCGGTGGGTGCTGGGACCCACGGTGGGAGCGAACGGCCTCACCGCCGCGGTGAGCGGCCTCCCGACGGCCGTCTTCACGGTGGCCGCGACTCCACCTCCCGTCGCGGCCCGGGTGGAGAAGAGCAGCGGCGACGCCCAGACGGGCGTGGTCGGCGAAGCGCTCGCCGACTCCGTCGCGGTGCGGGTGCTTTCCGCCGACGGCAGGGCCGTCCCCGGGGTGGCGGTGTCGTGGAGCACGCTGGACGGGTCGCTGAGCAGCTCGTCGAAGGCTACGGACGCGGCCGGCATCTCCCGGGTGGGCTGGACCCTCGGTGGGGGTGCCGGGACACAGGGCGTGGAGGCCCGCGTATCCGGGCTGGACGGGTCGCCGGTGGTCTTCCGGGCGACCGGCAAGGCGGGCAGGGTCACGGTTGTGAAGAAGCACCAGGGGGACGCGCAGCGCGGGCCCGTGGGGTCGGAGCTTCACATGGGACTCGGCGCGGTCGCGCTGGACAGGTACGGGAACCCGGTGGCGGGGGCCCGGGTCGCCTGGACCACGTCGGGAGGAGGATCGATAAGTGCGCAGAACTCCAGCACGCCTTCCAGTGGGGAGGCCTACGGGCGCTGGAAGCTCGGGTCTGCCGAAGGCCCCCAGACCGCGACCGTCACCATCGACGGAGTGAGCGCGGAGTTCACCGCGACCGCGGGCCCCGTCGTATCCGTGGCCTCCATCACTCTCGACTCGGGCTCCAGGATCACGATGGGGGAGGGCGCGGGCCGGACCGTCGTCGCCACGATGCGCGACTCGGCCGGAAATGCGCTCGGCGGCCGCACCGTGACCTGGACCACGTCCGCCCCGGCGGTCGCCTCGGTGAGCAGTCTGGCTCCCAACGCCGGTCAGGTGACCGGGCTCGCGCTGGGCGAGACGACGATCACCGCGACCTCCGAAGGGCGGAGCGCGAGTGTCGTGGTGACCGTGACCACCGCGCCGAAGCTGACGGGCTTCTCGCGGACGCCGGCCTCCGTGGACGTGACTTCGGCCCCGGGAGTCGTGGAGTTCACCGTGTCCGCGACCGATGCGGGGCCGGGGGTGAGGGCGGTCACCGTCTCGGTGGATCCTCCGACCTTAGGGGGCCGCTACTGGTCCTGCACCACCACCAGCCCGTGGAGCGGTACCCCCAGGAACGGGGTCTGGAAGTGCACGATCACCGTGCCGCAGGGCGCGGAGGCGGGAACCTGGAAGATCATCCAGATCGACCTCACCGACGAGGCCGGTACCTATGCACCCGCCTACGATTACCATCTCGCCGCGCGAGGCTACCCCACGACGGTGACCGTCAAGAACTCGGGCCCCCCTCCGACCCGGCCGGTGATGACGGGGCTGTCGATCTCGCCGACGACGGTGGACGTCGCCAACGCCGACGGCGTGGTCGAGTTCACCCTCTCCGCGAATGCGAGCGCGGGCATAGGCACCATCTACGTGATCGCATTTCAGGGCGATGTCGTTCTTGGGTGCCCGACGGTCACCCTGGTCGGCGGCACTGCGGCAAACGGGACGTGGAAGTGCCGGCTGACCGTGCGGAAGGCGGACGCCGCAGGCACGTGGCAGGTCGGGATCACGATCGGGGACAACGCCGGCTACACACGCCTCTATAGCAGCGCGGCTCTCCAGGCCGCAGGCTTCCCCAGCTCGTTCGTAGTGAAGAAGTAGCCGTCCGTCCTGACGGGCGCCGCTCGCCCTTGCGCTCCGCTCCGCGCCCGCGGAACTGACGGCCGTCCCATCCGCGCGCAAAGGTCCCGCCCCCGGCCCGGGGAGCGGGACCTTCGTGTCGCCCGGCGTGCCGCCGCGGCGCGGCCGCCCCTACCCGCCGAACAGCTGCGACAGCGTGTAGATGATCAGCCCCGCCAGCCCGCCCACCAGCGTGCCGTTGATGCGGATGAACTGCAGGTCCTTGCCGATCTGCAGCTCGATCTTGCGCGAGGTGTCCTCCGCCGGCCACGCCGCCACCGTGGTGGAGATCAGGTCCGCGACCTCGTGGCGGTACTGCTCCACCACGTACAGCACGGCGCCCTCGATCCACCCCTCCACCTTGCCCAGCAGCTCCTCGTCGCTCTGCAGCGACTCGCCGAATGCGGTGACCGCCCGCTCCACCCGCTGCCGGAAGCGCGACTCCGGGTCCGCGTTGTGGCGCAGCAGCGATTCCTTCATCTCCCCCCACAGCGAGGCCGAGTAGCTGCGCACCGCCGGGTGCTGGAGCACCTCCTCCTTGAGCGCCTCCCCGCGCGCGATCATCTCCGGCGAGCTCTTCAGCTTTTCCACGAACTCGTCCATCGCCTCGTTGAAGCGGGCGCGCAGCGGGTGGTCCGGGTCCACGCTCACCTCCTGGAGCGTGTGCTCGATCCCGGCCACCACCTTCTGGTAGATCCGGTCGTCCACCGCCGTGGGGAACCACCAGGGCGTTTCCTCGCCGATGCGGCTGCGGAGCACGTCGCGGTTCTCGTCCACCACGCGGGCCACCATGCGCAGCGCCGCCACCAGCAGCTCCTGGTGGCGGTTCTCCGCCGTCACCACCCCCAGCACCTGCCCCATGAGCGGCGCCACCTGCGTCTTGCGTACGCGCGTGGTGATGCTCTGGTCGATGAGCTCCTGCACGTCCTCGTCGCGCAGCACCTGGATGAGCCCGGTGATCGCCGCCGAGGTGTGCTGCGACAGGGTGTGCGCGTTCTCCGGGTTCGCCAGCCAGTCCGCCATCTTCCGGGCCGCGCCCACCGAGCGCAGCTTGTGGACGATGACGTCGCGCGACAGGAAGTTGTTCTGGACGAAGCGCCCCAGGCTCAGCCCGATCTTGTCCTTGCGGGCCGAGACGATGGCCGTGTGCGGGATGGGGATCCCCATGGGGTGGCGGAAGAGCGCCGTGACCGCGAACCAGTCCGCGATCCCGCCGATCATCCCCGCCTCGGCGGTGGCCCGCACGTATCCCAGCCAGGGGTACCGCGCCTCCAGCACCCGCGCGGCCAGGTAGACGAGCGCCGCGACCACGAGGAGCCCCGTGGCCCGGAGCTTCATCCGCTCCAGCTGGACCCGCTTTGCCTCCTCGTCCGCGAGCTGCGGTACGGCGAGCTGGTAGTTCTCCATGTCTCCCGGCGGTGCACGATGCGAGCGGCGCCCGCGGACGGGCTTCGCAAACTCCTCGCCGCCCCCGCGGGAGCGACAGCATAGAGTACGCGGGCGCGTGGGAAAAGGGTTCCGGAACGACAGGGAACAGGGAATCCCCGCCCTTCCCCCCCACCACCCAAGGGAACAGGGAACAGCCCCCAACGACCACGCCCCGCAAGCCGTTCGCCCTTCGCAGCCTGTTCCCTGTTCCCCATTCCCTGATCCCTATGCGCCCTTTCGTCGTACCCCTTGCAATTCGGGCGGATCTTGCCTAGTCTGTCGTGTACGATGCGATGCTGTCATCGCCCGCCACCGCACTTCCCGGAACCGATACACCCACCGAATCGAGGCGCGGCGGGGGAGGACCGGTGCGGCGGGCGCGATTCCTCACCGTTGGCAAGGAGACCGTCGGATGGCTGAGATGGGAAGATACTGCAAGGCCTACTACGCTGCGGACTTCCGCAAGTTTCCCGGGTGGAAGGAGAACGTGGCCGGCCTGCGCAAGGACAAGCAGGAGGTGAACGGCAAGGAGGTCGAGGTCGAGCGCACCGAGCTCAAGGACGACGACATCCTTTACCTGCAGGAGAACCTCGTCGTCACCGACGGGATCTTCAAGGACGAGAACGTCGTGTTCGACCAGACCTCCCCCGAGTGGGAGGCGTTCTGCAAGGGTGAGCTGGCCTTCGAGATCCCGGACTACGCCCGGGACGACGAGCCCGCGCCCGCCGAGAGCGCCGAGGCCACCGAGGCCGCGCCGCAGGCCTGAGCCGGCCGCGCAGGCCCGGGCCGCCCGCGGAGGGCGGCCGGACCCCGGGGCGGGGGCCCGTCCACGCGGCGGGCCCCCGCCCTTTTTCCGTGGCGCACGCACGCGCTATATTGCGCGCCGGGCCCGATCTCCGTTATTCATCGGGACGCATCGCGGGCGCCGCACCCGACGGCCGCCGACCCTCATCCAGGGGCAGCACGTTGATCTGCTTACGTACACCGGCCGAGATCGAGATCATGGCCGAGGCCGGCCGGCTCCTCACCGAGGTGATGGGCGAGATGGAGCAGGCGGTCCGCGCCGGGACCACGCCCCGGGACCTGGACCGCATCGCCCACGACGGCATCGTGGCGCGCGGCGCCAAGCCCGCGCAGCTCGGCTACCAGGGGTACCCGGCCACCATCTGCCTGTCCCGCAACGAGGTGGTGGTGCACGGCATCCCCGACGACGTTCCCTTCCGGGAGGGCGACATCGTCACGGCGGACTTCGCCCTCATCTTCCGCGGCTTCTACGCCGACATGGCCCGCACCTTCGGGGTGGGTCGCATCAGCGAGGAAGCCGAGCACCTGGTGCGCGCCACCGAGGAAGCCTTCTGGAAGGGGCTGGCCGAGGCGCAGCCGGGCAACCGCCTGGGCGACGTGTCCGCGGCGGTGCAGCGGCACGTGGAGGGGCAGGGGCTGTGGGTGGTTCGCGAGTTCGTGGGACACGGCATCGGCACGGCGTTCCACGAGGACCCGCAGGTGCCCAACTACGGCAAGGCGGGCCGCGGGCCGCAGCTCCGCCCCGGGATGACCTTCGCGCTGGAGCCCATGGCGGCGCTGCGGGCGGGGAGCGCGTCGTTCCTCAAGGACGGCTGGACGGCCACCATGGGGAAGGGGAACCTGGCCGCCCAGTACGAGAACACCATCGCCATCACCGAGTCCGGGCCTCGACTTTTGACCGGGAGCATGGCGGCTGCGGTTGCTGCCTGATACGGCATTGAACTGCTTTGACGGCGGGTTCGGGCGTGCCCCCGGCTGTCGCCGGGGTCGGGCTTCGGCTCCGTAACGCACGATAAAACTGTGCGTAACGGAGTCGAGCCCCGGCAAACTGCCGCCGGGTCTCGCCCCTTCGGGCCGAAATCCCTCACGCGAGGCTCGCGCTGGCGTCCTCCGGGTGAGGGCCTCTTGACTTTCCGGCGTGAGAGGTTATCTTAGTACTGAGATTTTTACCGGGAGCGCGGCGAATGAGCGTACCAACGACGGACAACGAGCAGGCGCTCAAGCTCTGGGTGGTGCTGTCGCGGGCGCAGGTGGCGATCGGGGCGCACGCGGCGGCGCAGGTGGCGCGGCACGGGCTGACGATCACCGAGTTCGCGATCCTCGAGGCGCTCTTCCACAAGGGGCCCATGCTGCTGGGCGAGGTGCAGCGGCGGATCCTGGTGTCCAGCGGCGGCATCACCTACCTGGTGGACCGGCTGGAGCGGAAGGGGCTGGTGGAGCGGCGCGAGTGCCCCGAGGACCGCCGGGCGCGCTACGCGGCGCTCACCCCGGCGGGCGAAACGCTCATCGCGCAGATCTTCCCGGAGCACGCGCGGGCGCTGGAGCACGCGCTCGCCGGGCTGGACGACGCGGACAAGGCGACGGCCGCCCGGCTCCTGCGCGCACTGGGGCGCCATGCGGCAGAGACCCGGCCGCTCGCGCCGGACGAAGCGTGAATTCTGTCGGCGAATAAATCTCAGTGCGGAGAATCACGGGAGTAAACATCCGCCGGAGCACGGCCCCGGCCGGCGGGTGCCACGACAGGGGACCGGACCACGACAGGAGAACCGACATGGCGACCACGGAAAGCAGCGCGAACGCGGCGGGGACCACCACCTGGAACATCGATCCCGCGCACACCCTGGTGGAGTTCGCGGCGAAGCACATGATGATCACGAGCGTCAAGGGACGCTTCGGCGAGGTGGCGGGCACCCTGGTGATCGACGAGGCCAGCCCCGAGCGCTCCTCGGTGGCGGTGGAGATCCAGGTGGCGAGCATCGACACGCGGGTGGAGCAGCGCGACGCGCACCTGCGCTCCGCCGACTTCCTGGACGTGGAGAGCCACCCCACGCTCACCTTCCGGAGCACCCGGGTGGAGGGCGCCGCCGCCAGCCCCGGCGACACCTTCCGCGTGACCGGCGACCTCACCATCCGCGGCACGACCCGTGAGGTGACGCTGGACGCCACCTACGAGGGGCGCGGCACGGACCCGTGGGGCGGCGAGCGCGTGAGCTTCAGCGCGACGGCGAAGATCGACCGCCGCGACTTCGGCCTCACCTACAACCAGGTGCTGGAGACCGGCGGCATCCTGGTGAGCAACGACATCCGCCTGTCCTTCGAGGTGCAGGCCGTGAAGGCGGCGTAAGGGGAGTGCGGGAGTGCGGGAGTGCGGGAGTGCGGGAGTGCGACATTGAGGAGCACCCGCACCCCGCCTCCCGCGCCGCACCCGCGTGAGGGATGCGCGCCCGGCAGGGGCGAGACCCCGCGGCAGCTTGCGGGGGCTCGACGGAGTTACGCACGGTCGTATCGTGCGTTACTCCGCGCGCAGCCCGACCCCCCGGAACGGGGGGGCACGCCCAAGCACGCTGTTCAAGCAGTTCAGTAGCAGTTCTTCTGTCCAGGAGGCGAACGATGGGTGAGCTGAAGACGCAGGGATTCCACCACGTGACCATGGTGTCGGCCAGTGCGGCGCGGACGCTGGAGTTCTACCGGGGGACGCTGGGGCTGGGGCTGGTGAAGAAGACCGTCAACTTCGACGATCCGGGGGCGTACCACCTGTACTTCGGCGACGCCGTGGGCTCGCCGGGGACCATCCTGACCTTCTTCGAGTGGGGCGACGTGCCGCGCGGCGCGCCCGGCGTGGGCGGGGTGCACCACCTGGCCATGGGCGTGGACACGGAGGAGGCGCTGCTGAAGTGGAAGCGCCGCCTGACGGACCGCGGCGTGCACGTGAACGGCCCGTTCGACCGCACCTGGTTCACCAGCCTGTACTTCACCGACCCGGACGGGCAGATCCTGGAGATCGCCACCCGGGGCCCGGGCTATGCGCTGGACGAGCCGGCGGACGCGCTGGGCACGCGCATCATCCAGCCGGCGGCCGCGCGGCTGCTGGGCCACCGCGACGAGGAGGCCATCCGGCTGCGCACCTGGCCGGAGCCGGTGCCGGAGATCACGCCGGACATGGCGCTCACGGGGATCCACCACGTCAGCGGCATCACCGACGACGTGGAGCGGGCGCACGACTTCTACACGGAGGCGCTGGGGCTCCGCATCGTCAAGCGCACCTTCAACCAGGACGCGCCCACCATGCCGCACTGGTTCTGGGCGCGCTACGACGAAGGGCACGTGGAACCGCACAGCTCCATGACGCTCTTCGGCATCCCGCGGGGGAAGCCGGCGCGCGGCGGGGTGGGGCAGACGCACCACGTGGCCTTCCGCGCCCGGGACGACGAGGAGCAGCTTGCCTGGCGGGAGCACCTGCTGTCGCTGGGGGCGCAGGTCTCGCCGGTGATGGAGCGGACGTACTTCCGCAGCATCTACTTCCGCGCGCCGGACGGGCTGCTGCTGGAGATCGCCACCGACGGGCCGGGGTTCCTGGTGGACGAGGACCCGGCGGAGCTGGGGACAAGGCTGCGCCTCCCCGCCTGGCTGGAAACGGAGCGCGACGACATCGAGGCCGGCCTCGCGCCGCTGAGCTGAGGAGGAGGACTACCATGCTTCACTACGAGAGCCACGTCCCGCGGGACGCGCGGGACGGCGCCCCCCTGCTGGTGCTGCTGCACGGCCGGGGGAGCGACGAGCACGACCTGATGGGGCTGGTCCCCCACCTCCCCGCGGGGCTGGTGGTGGTGTCCCCGCGCGCGCCCTTTTCCGGGATCCCCTGGGGCTACGGGCCCGGGTGGGCCTGGTACCGCTTCCTGGGGCGCAACCGGCCGGAGCCGGCCAGCTTCGAGGAGAGCCAGCGGTCGCTGGGCGACTTCCTCCGCGAGCTGCCGGAGCGCCTCCCGGTGAAGCCCGGCCCGCTGGTGCTGGGCGGCTTCTCCCAGGGCGGCACCATGAGCCTGGCGCACGCGCTGCGGAACCCCGGCACGGTCCCCGCCGTGCTCAACTTCAGCGGCTTCCTTGCCGACCACCCCACGGTGTCGGCCACGCCGGCAACGGTGAAGGGCACGCGCATCTTCTGGGGCCACGGGACCGAGGACCCGCAGATCCCCATCGGGCTGGCGACCGAGGGGCGGGCCGCCCTCCGCGCCGCCGGCGCCGACCTGGAGGCCCACGACTACGCCATGGGCCACTCCATCGAGGCGGAGGAGCTCGCCGACGCCGTCCGCTGGGCCGGGTGGGAGGCCACCGCCACCGCGAAGTAGCCCCCCTCGCACCGGAGCCGACGCAAGGCGCCCCCGCCGGG
>JBEVLE010000301.1:0-21631 GCA_040509335.1 Longimicrobiaceae bacterium
AGCTTCCAGGCTCGCGGCGCCGTTCTTTTCGTCTGCAAGCGGGAGTGTGGCTGCATGGTGGAGCTGGTGTGCATCGACGTGGACGGGACGCTGGTGGGCTCGTCCGGGACCGTGGCGCCCGCGGTGTGGGCCGCCGCGGAGCGCGCCCGCCTGCACGGCATCCGCCTGGCCGTGTGCTCCGGCCGCCCGGCGTTCGGGCTGGCCCGGGAGTACGCCGAGCAGCTGGACCGTGACGGGTGGCACGTCTTCCAGAACGGCGCCAGCGTGGTGCGCGTGTCCACCGGCGAGTCGCGCTCGGGGAGCCTGCCGCCCGCGGCGCTGGAGTGGCTGCGGGCGACGGCGCGCGCCACGGGCCGCATCCTGGAGCTGTACACCGACTCCGCCTACGCCGTGGAAAGCACCGGCGAGCGCGCCCGGCGGCACGCCGGCCTGCTGGGCGTCCCCTTCCGCCCGCGGGCGTTCGCCTCGCTGGAGGGCCCCATCGTGCGCGCCCAGTGGGTTCTGGCGCACGCGGAGGCCGACGCCGCGCTCGCCGACCGGCACCCCGACCTGGAATTGGCGCACTCCACCTCGCCGGTGATGCCGGACACCTCGTTCGTCAACATCACCCCGGCGGGCGTGGACAAGGCGAGCGCCGTGCGCGTGCTCGCCGGCGCGTACGGGGTGCCGCTGGAGCGGGTGATGATGGTGGGCGACGGCCTCAACGACGTGGGCGTGATGGGCATCGTCGGGCACCCGGTGGCCATGGGCAACGCCGAGCCGGAGGTCCACGCCGTGGCGCGGCACGTGGTGGAGCACGTGGACCGCGGCGGGCTGGTGGAGGCGCTGGAGCTGGCGGTGCGCCTCGCCGGGCCGGGGCCGCGCGCGAGCTCGGCCGCGTAGCCGCGCCGGGGACCGGGGCGCGCCGGGGCTGGCGCGAACGATGCAAAGGTCCCCCCGCATGGACGACCTCCTGAGCCCCGGCCCGGGCGAGGCGCAGCCGCTTCCCGGCCACGCGACCGACGCGCTCTCCAACGCGCTCTTCCTGGCGGAGGCCAGCCGCCTGCTGGCCGCCTCGCTGGACTACGAGACCACGCTGGCGACCGTGGCCCGGCTCGCCGTGCCGCACCTGGGCGCCTGGTGCATCGTGGACGTGGTGGAGCCGGACGGCTCCGCGCGCCGCCTTTCCATCGTGCACCCCGATCCCGCCAAGCAGCCGCTGGTGCGCGAGCTGCGCGCCGGCTGGCCCCCCGAGCGCGACGACCCGCTGGGCGCCCCCGCGGTGATGCGCACCCGCCGCGCCGAGGTGATGCCGCTGGTGGACGGCGAGCTGCTGGCCCGCGTCGCCCGCGACGAGGAGAACCTGCGCCTGCTGGAGGGGCTGGGGATCGGGTCGCTGATGGTGGTGCCGCTGGTGGCGCGCGACCAGGTGCTGGGGGCGATCACCTTCGTGGGACCCTCGGGCGGGCGCGGCTTTTCCGCGCGCGACCTGGAGCTCGCCGAGGACCTTGCCGCGCGCGCCGCGCTGGCGGTGGACAACGCCCGCCTGTACAGCGCCGCCGCCGAGTCTCGCGCCGCCGCCGAGGCCGCCCGCGGCGCCGCGCTGGCCGCCGAGCGGGCCAAGGGGCAGTTCCTGGCCGTCACCAGCCACGAGCTGCGCACCCCGCTCAACGCCATCATCGGCTACACCCAGCTCATGGAGCTGGGGATCGACGGGCCGGTCACCGACGCGCAGCGCGCCAAGCTGGAGCGCATCCGCGCCAGCGGAAAGCACCTGGTGGGGCTGGTCAACGAGATCCTGGACATGGCGCGGGTGGAGGCGGGCCGCATGACCGTGCGGCGCGAGCCGGGCGACGTGGCCGAGGCGGTGGAGGCCGCCCGCACCCTGGTCCACCCCCAGATCCTGGAGTCCGGGCACACCCTGGAGAACCGCTGCGCCGGCGCCGGCTCCGCCGGGTACGTGGGCGACGCGGACCGGGTGCGGCAGATCCTGGTGAACCTGCTGATGAACGCCTGCAAGTTCACGCCGCGCGGCGGGCGCATCGTGGTGAGCTGCGGCGTCAGCGCCACGCCGGACCCGCGCGCCACCCTGGCCGGCGCGGGGCCCTGGACGCACGTGGACGTCGCCGACACCGGGCCCGGGATCCCGCCGGAAAAGGTGGAGGCCATCTTCGAGGCGTTCGTGCAGGGCGAGACCGAGGCGTTCACCCGCACCCAGGGCGGGAGCGGTCTGGGGCTGGCCATCAGCCGCCGCCTGGCCCGGCTGATGGGCGGCGACCTGACGCTGGACAGCCCGCCGGGACAGGGGGCGCGCTTCACCCTGTGGCTGCGCGGGCCGCAGGACGCGCCCGTGCGCGCGGACACGGCGGACGGCGACGGCGCGCCGGGGATGGGGATGGTGGGCTCGCTGGTGCTGGAGCGGATGGGGGCGATCTTGGCCGGCTACACCAGCCGCCTGCGGGCCTCCCCCGACCTCCCGGCCACCCCGGACACCCGCGACGCCGAGCTGCAGAACCACGCGCTCAACTTCCTGTCCGGCGTCACCCAGCACATGCTCGCGCTGGAAACCGGCGACGCCACCACCGACATGGCGCGCGACTCCGAGCGGATCCAGCGCACCATCCTGGAGCTGCACGGGGCGCAGCGCCGGCGCCTGGGATGGACCGAGGAGCAGCTCCGCCGCGACCTGGCCGCCCTCCGCGAGGAGGTGCTGCGCCAGGTGCGCGAGGCCGCGCCCCCGGAGGCCCCGCTGGACGCGGCGCTGGGAGTGCTGGAGCGGATGATGGAGCAGGCGGAGCGGGTGACGCTGCGCGCCTGGCAGGACGCCGCGGAAGCCGACGGCGGCGGGGACCCCGCGGCGGGGTGAGCGGCGCGGTCAGCGCCCCCGCAGGGCGCGGGTCAGCACGCGGTCCAGGGCGGAGGCGAACGCCTGCTTCTCCCGGGGCCCGTACGGCCGCGCCCCGCCGGTCTCCACCCCCGCCCCGCGCAGGCCGTCCATGAAGTCGCGCACGGCCAGCCGCTCCCCCACGTTGTCGGGCGAGAACTCCTCGCCGCGCGGGTCGA
Organism: Longimicrobiaceae bacterium; assembly: GCA_040509335.1. Lineage (GTDB taxonomy): Bacteria > Gemmatimonadota > Gemmatimonadetes > Longimicrobiales > Longimicrobiaceae > JAFAYN01. The sequence continues at coordinate 3,043 of JBEVLE010000301.1, forward strand.
TCACCGCCACCCCCTTCGCCACCAGCGCCGCCGCCAGCGGGATGTCCGCGGTGACGGCCACGTCGCCCGGCTCCGCGTGCTCGGCGATGTGCAGGTCCGCCACGTCGGGCCCGCCCTCCACCCGCACCGCGGACACGTGCGGGTTGCCGGGCGGCACGGGGAGCCGCTGGTTGGCGACCAGCACCGTCGCCAGCTCCAGGCGCTTCGCCGCGCGGAAGACGATCTCCTTGACGTCGCGCGGCGCAGCGTCCGCGTCGATCCAGAGCTTCATGGGCACCGTGGGTGGGGGTGGAGAAAGGATCCGCGGCAAGATAGCGGGAACGGATGGTCCTTGCCTCCCGGCGCGCCGCGACCGATCCTTCCGGAGCAGGGGTCCGCGCCGGGTCCCTCTCCTTCCCTCGACGCACGCAGCGTGACGCAGCCTCCCCCCGAAGCCCTTTCTGCCCCCGCCCCCGCCCCCACGCGCGCGAGCCTCAGCCGGGCCCTGCTCCTGTACTACGCCGGGGTGGTGCTGGTGATCACGCTGGCGCCGTTCCGCTTCGCGGCGCCGCGGTACTTCGTGTTCTACTACGGCACGGCCCCGTTCGACCTGGCCGCCAACGTGCTCCTGTTCGTGCCGCTGGGCTTCCTCCACCCGCTGACGCGCGCCGACGGGACGCGCCCCACCCTCGCGCGGGCCGTGGGGCTGGGGCTGCTGCTGAGCGCATGCATCGAGGCGGCGCAGGTGTTCGAGCCGGAGCGCTACCCCTCGGTGGTGGACCTCGCCGCCAACGCGGCGGGGGCGCTCGCGGGCGCCCTCCTCCAGCGCGCCGCGGCGCGCCGCATCCGGCTGAGCCCGCGGGCGGTGGGGCGGCTGGCGCTGGAGCTGCCGCTGATGGGGCTGGTGTACCTGCTGGTGCCGCTCCTCTGGCTGGGAAGCCTCGCCGCCCGCGACCAGCTGCTGCGCGTGGCGCCGCTCCTGCTGCTGGGCCTGTTCGGCGCGCGCCTGCTGGCCGCGCTCCAGCGCCACGCCTTCGGGCCGGCGGGGGTGCTGGGCGTGCGCGGCCTGGCGCTCGCCGCCGCCGGGTGGGCGGCGCTGGGCGTCTTCCCCGCCCTGGTCTTCCACACCTGGGCCGCCGCCGCGCTGGTGGCCGTGGTCGCCGCCGCCGCGGTCCAGGAGGCGCGGCGGGCCGACCCGGCGCCGGAGGACCGCCGCTTCGAGGCGCGCGCGCTCCGCCGGGCGGCCCCCGCCTTCGCGGCGTACCTGCTGGCCATGGTGCTGGCGCCGCTCGCCTCCGCCAGCGGCGCGTGGACGGGGTGGCTGGGGTTCGCCGGGCGCTCGGCGTCGCTGGGCGTGGCCGAGCAGCTCCACCTGCTGGAGTCCATGGCCGCGCTCACCGTGCTGGGCTACCTGCTGGCCGAGGCGCGCAGCCGCCGCGAGCTCCCCTTCCGGGCGCTCGCCCCGCGGCTCGCGGCGGAGTGCGCGCTGGCCGCCGCCGCCATCGAGGGGGTGCGCGGCTTCCACCCCGCCTGGGGCGCCAGCCTGGCCCAGCTCTGGGTGCTGGTGGCGGCCGGGCTCCTGGGGGCCTGGATCTTCCACCTGCAGCGCGACCACGTGCGCGCGCTGGTCGCCGCCGGGGGCGCGTCCCCCGCAGGCGCGGCGTCGGCGCTGGGCAGCCTCGCGACGCAAGCGCCGATCTGAAACGATCTTCCTCCTGAGCAGACGATGTCAGTGGACAAGAAGTCCCTCAGTGAACAGGACATCCGCAGCATGTTCATTGACCCGGCCATCAGGGCTGCCGGGTGGGACTGGCTGCGCCAGGTGCGGGAGGAAGTCACGTTCACGAAGGGCCGCGTTGTCGTGAAGGGCAAACTGGTGAGCCGTGGCAAGCCGAAGCGAGCCGACTACGTCCTCTACCACAAGTCCAACCTCCCGCTCGCGGTGGTGGAAGCCAAGGACAACAACAAGCCGCTCGGCGCCGGAATGCAGCAGGCGCTCGGCTACGCGCAGGTGCTCGACGTCCCCTTCGCGTTCAGCTCCAACGGGGACGGGTTCCTTTTCCACGACCTCACCGGAATGCATGACGTGGTCGAGCGGGAGATCGGCCTCGACGACTTCCCCTCGCCGGAACTGCTCTGGGAGCGCTACCGGGCGTGGAAGGAGCTGGAGGGCGAGCCGCAGCGGGTCGTCACGCAGGACTACTTCGTGGACGCCAGCGGCAAGGAGCCGCGGTATTACCAGCAGATCGCGATCAACCGCACCGTGGAGGCGGTCGCCCGCGGCCAGAACCGGGTGCTGCTGGTGATGGCGACCGGAACCGGAAAGACGTACACGGCCTTCCAGATCATCTGGCGGCTGTGGAAGGCCGGCCTCAAGAAGCGGATCCTCTTCCTCGCCGACCGCAACATCCTGGTCGACCAGACCAAGACCAACGACTTCAAGCCGTTCGGTGCGGCGATGACCAAGATCACCAACCGCACCATCGACAAGTCGTACGAGATCTATCTCTCGCTCTACCAGGCGGTCAGCGGCACGGAAGAGGACCGCAACATCTACAAGCAGTTTTCCCGCGACTTCTTCGACTTGGTGGTGGTCGACGAGTGTCACCGCGGGAGCGCGTCAGAGGACTCGGCCTGGCGGGAGATCCTGGACTATTTCTCCACGGCCACGCACGTGGGGATGACCGCCACGCCCAAGGAGACCCGCGACGTCTCGAACATCCACTACTTCGGCGAGCCGATCTACACCTACTCGCTCAAACAGGGGATCGAGGACGGGTTCCTGGCGCCGTACAAGGTCGTCCGGGTCGACATGGACAAGGACCTCACCGGGTGGCGCCCGGAGGCGGGGGAGCGGGACAAGTACGGGGAGGAAATCGAGGACCGCGTCTACAACCAGCGCGACTTCGACCGGAACCTGGTGCTGGAGGAGCGCACCAAGCTGGTGGCGCACAAGGTGACCATGTTTCTCCGGGCGACCGACCGGTACGCCAAGACCATCATCTTCTGCGAGAACGTCGACCACGCGGAGCGCATGCGTCAGGCGCTGGTCAACGCGAACCCCGACCTGGCCGGTGAAAACCGCCGCTACGTGATGCGGATCACCGGCGACGACGTAGAAGGAAAGCGGGAGCTGGACAACTTCATCGATCCCGAGAGCACCTACCCGGTCATCGCCACCACCTCGGAACTGATGACCACGGGGGTCGATGCACAGACCTGCAAGGTGATCGTGCTGGACCAGCGGATCCAGTCGATGACCAAGTTCAAGCAGATCATCGGCCGCGGCACGCGCATCAACGAGGATCACCAGAAGTTCTACTTCACCATCCTCGACTTCAAGAAGGCGACGGAGCTGTTCGCGGATCCCGACTTCGACGGGGATCCGGTGGTGATCTACGAGCCCGGGGGCGGAGATCCGGTGGCTCCGCCGGACGACTTCGGGGGCACGGGCGACACCGGGGGCTTCGGCGATACGGAGGATACCGGAGAAGAGGGGCGCGGAGGGGACGAGGCCGGCGAAGGCGGGGGTGGCCGCAGGCGCTACGTGGTGTCCCGGGTGCCGGTCTCCATCGTGTCCGAGCGGGTGCAGTACTACGGCCCCGACGGCAAGCTGATCACGGAATCGCTCCGGGACTACACCCGCAGGAAGGTGGCGGAGGAATTCGCCTCGCTGGACGACTTCCTCCGCACCTGGAGCGCGGCCGACAGAAAGGAGGAGGTCATCCGGACCATGGAGGAGCAGGGTGTCCTGTTCGACGCCCTGGCGGAGGTGGTGGGCCGGGACTACGATCCCTTCGACCTGATCTGTCACGTCGCCTTCGGCCAGCCGCCGCTGACGCGCAGGGAGCGCGCGGAGCAGGTCCGCAAGCGCGACTACTTCACCCGGTACGGGGAAGAAGCGCGGGCGGTGATCGAGATGCTGCTGGACAAGTACGCCGACGAGGGCGTGGAGAGCCTGGAGCGCATGGAGGTGCTGCGCGTCCAGCCCTTCCCGGAGATCGGGACGCCGGCGGAGATCATCCGGCGCTTCGGCGGCAGGCAGCAGTACCTGGATGCCGTCCGCGAGCTGGAGAACGCGCTCTACCCGGCGGCCTGACCCGCCCCGGATCCGTCCAGCCACGAACCCCGCACGCCGGACTCGTCCGGCGCGGCGCCACGTTACGCTCTACACCCCAGGGGTATGTCTCTCGGCACGACCATCAAGTCCATCCAGGACATCATGCGCAAGGACGTCGGCGTGGACGGCGACGCGCAGCGCATCGGGCAGCTCGGGTGGCTGCTCTTTCTCAAGATCTTCGACGACCGCGAGCAGGAGCGCGAGCTGCTGGAGGACGGTTTCCGCTCGCCGATCCCCGCGCGTCTCCAGTGGCGGAGCTGGGCAGCGGACGCGGAGGGGATCACCGGCGAGGCGCTGCTTTCCTTCGTCAACAACGACCTGTTCCCCACGCTCAAGGAGCTGCCGCTCACCGGCCGCCCCGGTGACGCGTCGGTGGTGGTGCGAGGGGTGTTCGAGGACGCGTACAACTACATGAAGTCGGGGACCCTGCTCCGGCAGGTGATCAACAAGATCAACGCGATCGACTTCAACCGCTCCCAGGACCGCCACCTCTTCAACGACATCTACGAGCAGATCCTCCGCGACCTGCAGAGCGCGGGGAATGCGGGCGAGTACTACACGCCGCGCGCGGTCACGCAGTTCATGGTGGAGATGACGGACCCGCGCCTGGGGGAGAACGTGCTGGATCCTGCCTGCGGAACGGGCGGCTTCCTGGTCAACACCATCGAGCACGTCCGTAAGCGCCACGTGAGGACGCCAGAGCAGGAGGCGGAGCTACAGCGCTCCATCCGCGGGGTGGAAAAGAAGCCGCTCCCGCACCTGCTCTGCACCACCAACCTGCTGCTGCACGGGCTGGACGTGCCCACGCAGGTGCGGCGCGACAACACGCTGGCCCGCCCCCTCCGCGACTACACGGCAAAGGACCGGGTGGAGGTGATCGTCACCAACCCGCCGTTCGGGGGCGAGGAGGAGCAGGGAATCGAGAGCAACTTCCCGCAGGCGTTCCAGACGCGGGAGACGGCGGACCTGTTCCTCGTGCTCATCATGAACCTGCTGAAGGAGGGCGGACGCGCGGCGGTGGTGCTGCCGGACGGGTTCCTGTTCGGCGAGGGGGTGAAGGCGCGCGTCAAGGAGCGGCTGCTGGAGGAGTGCAACCTCCACACGATCGTGCGGCTCCCCAAGGGCGTGTTCGCGCCCTACACGGGGATCAACACCAACCTGCTGTTCTTCACCAAGGGGCAGCCCACCACCGCGGTCTGGTACTACGAGCACCCGTACCCGGCGGGGCAGAAGAGCTACAGCAAGACCCGGCCGATCCGCATCGAGGAGTTCGACGTGGAGAAGGCGTGGTGGAACAACCGCGAGGAGAGCGAGCGAGCGTGGCGGGTGCCGGTGGAGGAGATCCGGCGGCGCGGGTACAACCTGGACGTCAAGAACCCGAACGCGGAGGCCGAGAGCCACCGCGACCCGGACGAGCTGCTGGCCGAGTACAAGGCGGCGCTCGCGGACGTGGAGGAGACGCGCGAGGCCCTGAAGCGCGAGCTGGCCGGGGCGCTGGAGTCCGTTCTGCTGGCAGAGGTGATGGCGTGACGCCGGAGATGCTGCTGGAGCAGTTCGACGTGGTAGCGGACGCGCCAAACGGCGTGCAAAAGCTGCGCGAGCTGATCCTGCAACTGGCTGTACGGGGCAAGCTCGTGCCTCAGGACCCGAGCGACGAGCCAGCGTCTGTGCTATTGGAGCAGCTTGAAGCAGATAAATGGAGGCTTCATAGGGAAGGTAAGCTGGGCAAGCAACACGAGCTGCCGCCAATCCGGCGCGAAGACATGGCGTTTGAGGTGCCGCACGGATGGGAATGGGCGCGAATCGGTGAAGTGACAAGCAAGCTGGGCTCTGGGAGCACTCCACATGGAGGAAAGCGCGCCTACATGAAGGAAGGAGTGAAATTTCTCCGTTCTCAGAACGTGTGGAATCATGGGTTGCGACTTGATGATGTTGCTCATATTCCTCCCAGTGTTCACATACAGATGTCTGGCACAGCTGTCGAGCCTGGTGATGTGCTACTGAACATCACAGGTGCATCCATTGGACGCAGCGCTGTCGTACCAGATGATTTTGACGAAGGGAACGTCAGTCAGCATGTCTCGATTATTCGCCCCATCCGAAAGGACCTGCGGCACTTTCTACATCTTTCGCTTATCTCTCCTTATTTCCAGAATCTCATCATGCAAGTGCAGGTGGGGATCTCTCGGGAAGGTTTGAGCAAGGCACGGCTCTCGGAGCTTGTGGTGCCAATTCCTCCCCTCCCCGAGCAGCACCGCATCGTAGAGAAGGTAGATCAGCTGATGGCGCTCTGCGACAAACTGGAAGAGAGACAGCGCCGACGCGAGGAGACTCGCGTGCGTGGTAGCCGGGCTGCTCTGCACCACCTGACGACCGATACAGCCAACACGGTGCTGTCCGATAACTGGCGTCGCATCAAGGACAACTTTCATCTTCTGTACGATGCTCCCGGAACCCTATCGGAGCTTCGGCAGGCTATTCTACAGTTGGCGATCCGTGGCAAGCTCGTGCCGCAGAACCCGAGCGACGATCCAGCGTCGGTGCTGCTGGAGCGGATCGCCGAGGAGAAGCGACTGTTGGCCTCGGAAGGGAAGATCAGCACGCCCAAATCACTGCCAGCCGTAAAGTCGCAGGAGGTGCCGTTTGAAGTCCCGGAAGGCTGGGAGTGGGTGCGATTTGGCGATGTAACCCTTAATCGGGATGCAGAACGGGTTCCTGTGCCGTCCACGGTTCGCGAAACGCGCCAAGGACCGTTCCCCTACTATGGCGCCTCCGGAATCATCGACTACATCAACGACTTCATCTTTGATGGAACCTTGCTGCTCATTGGCGAAGACGGAGCGAACCTTGTATTGCGCTCTACTCCCATCGCCTTCTTCGCTGAAGGCAAGTACTGGGTCAACAACCACGCACACGTGATCGACGGCATCAGCATTGATCTGCTCCGATTTGTGGCGGTGTTTATTAACGCGATCGATCTCAAGCCGTTCGTCACGGGAACTGCGCAGCCAAAGCTGAACCAGGCCAAGCTGCAATCGATTCCAATTGCGCTCCCCCCTCTACCCGAACAGCGCCGCATCGTAGAGAAAGTCGACCGGCTGATGGCTCTCTGCGACCAATTGGAAGCCCAGCTGTCCCAGTCCCGGACCAAAGCCGAACAGCTTGCCTCGGCAGTGGTTCACCACCTGACCGCGGCGTGATACAGCGATTACCCTTCCCCCTGCCCGGAGGACTTCCGTGACCGCAAAGCCCACCCGCGCCCGCCCCGCCCTGCTCGCTGCCCTGCTCCTGCTGGCCTGCGCCGCCCCCGCCGCGGCCCAGGACGGAGAGCGCCCCCGCAACCTAAAGGTGCTCCCCTCCAGCATGACCCGGGAGCAGGTGATCGCGGTCATGCGCGGGTTCACCAACGGGCTGGGGGTGCGCTGCACCCACTGCCACGCCCCGTACGACGCCAGCAAGCCGGACTCGCTGGACTTCGCCTCGGACGCGAACCCCACCAAGAAGACCGCCCGGCAGATGATGCGGATGGTGCGCGGCATCAACCAGGAGTACCTGGCCGCGCTCGCCGCGCCGGGCGCCGAGGCCGCGCGGGTGGAGTGCGTGACCTGCCACCGCGGGGCGCCGCGCCCGCTGATGCTGGAGGACACGCTGCGCACCGTGGTGCTGCGCCGCGGCGCGGACTCGGCGGTGGCCGCGTACCGCCAGCTGCGGGCGCGCCACTACGGCCGCTTCACCTACGACTTCGGCGAGCGGCCGCTCGCCACGCTTGCGACGCGGCTGGCGGCGGAGGGGCGTGCCGCGGACGCGCGGCGCATGCTGGAATTGAACGCGGAGCAGTTCCCGGAGTCGGCGGGGGTGGCCTTCGAGCTGGGCCGGGCGTACGAGACGGCGGGCGAGCGGGAGCGTGCCATCGAGCAGTACCGCAAGGCGCTGCGCCTTCAGCCGGGCAACCGCCAGGCGCAGCAGCGGCTCCAGCAGCTCACGGGCGGCGGGCGGTGAGGGCAGGGGACGGCTGAACGGCAGGGTTCGGGCGTGACCCCCGCGGGGCGCGGGGGTCGGGCTTCGGCTCCGTAGCAGACGAAACGACCGTCTGCAACGGAGTCGAGCCCGCGCAAACAGCCGCGCGGTCTCGCCCCTTCGGGCCGTAATCCCTCACGCAGAGGCTTCTCACCCAGCCATGATGCGGACTTCGCGTGCCGTGGCGTCTGGCGCGGCGAAGTCCAGCAGGCGCTGGCCCTCGGCGGCCAGCGCCGCTTCGTCGTCGGGCGACGGCGGCGCGAACGGTGTCACCCGGAGGGTGGCGGAGGCGCGGCTCCGCTCCAGCTTCCAGGTGCCAGCCACGAAGCCGTCCAGCAGGATGGTGCCGGGCATGACGCCGTTGACCGTGAAGACGCGCGCGCGGTGCTCCTCGGGCACGATGCGCGAGCGGTCGGCGTGGGACAGGAGCAGGTTGTCCCACTCGGCGATGAAGCGCACCGGGGCCGGCGTGTCCGCGCCGGGGCGCGTGGCGTCGGGAAGGTCGAACAGCTCGCGGCCCCGCTCGTCGCGGAAGGCCCGCAGCCCCGGCCGCAGGCGCTCCACCGCCTCCCTGAGGCGGGTCAGGCCGGACCACGTCTGCGCGTCCGCCACCGTGGCCGGTCCGAAGGCGGCCAGGTAGCGCAGCAGCATGGCGTCCGGCGCGGGAATCGGGTCCAGCGGCTGCCCCAGCCACGCCTCCGCCGTGGTGTGGGCGGCGGGGCCGCTGCGCCCCCACAGGCCGCGGGGCGGCACCTGCACCAGCGGGAGCAGCGTCCGCGCGGCGGCGGCGAGCGCAGCCGGGTCGCGGTCCGGCCAGCGCTCCCCCAGCGCCGCCCCGATCTCGGCGAAGGTGCGCGGCCGCTCCTCCACCAGCACGCGGGCGGCGTCCGCGAGCGCCGCGTCGTCCACCCCCTCCAGCCGCCGCCCGAAGCCGCCCCTGAAGCTGCGCTCGATCACCGGCTGCAGCAGCGGGCGCAGCGCCAGGCAGTCGCGCGCGGTCACCAGGTGAATGGTGGAGCGCATCAGCGCGATCCTCACCACGGCGTGCGCCTCCACCAGCCGCGCCAGGTCCTCCGGGCGGAATCCCTCCAGCCGCGTCCACAGCCCCACGTACGGCGGGTCCGGCGCCTGCGACTGCATCCCCACCAGCCGCTCCACGGCCTCGGCGGGCGGGATCGTCCAGCGGCGCAGCAATCCCTGCCGCGCCAGCAGCGCCCGGTTCAGCGCCCGCCGGCCGAGCACCTCGCCCGCCCCGCTCCCGCGGGGCGCGCGGACCGATCCGGACGACGGCTTCTTCGGCATGGCCTCGGGGCTCCGGGGTGGGGTGGCCGGTTCGCTCCCGGCTCCGACGCCGCAAGCTACGGCGCCGGACGGCGCCGTGCGAGCCGCGGCGCGGGCCCCAACGGGATCGTTGCGCGCGGTCCGTGCGAGGCTCACCTTGGGAGACCCGCCGCGGGCGCCGCGGCCCGGCCCGCCATCTGCTGCTTCCCCGGGCGGCCCCTCGCCTCCCGCACACCGGAGCCCCGCATGCAGGCCCCCGCCGACCCGGTGCCGGAGACCGCCCCGGACTCTCCCGCCCCGTTCGTGGCCGACTACTCCCTGCGGCGCTACCTGGCCGAGGGGGTGCAGGTTCTCACCAACGCGGATTCCCGCTTCGTGTCCAGCTTCCGGGCGCTCCTCGTCCGGCCGGGCGAGCTGTCCCGCGCGTACTTTTCCGCGGACCGCGAGCGCTACCTGCGTCCGCTGCAGGTGTTCGTCCTGTGCAACGTCCTGTACTTCTTCGTGCAGCCGCTCACCCGCATCAACACCCTCACCTCGCCGCTGGCCATCCACATGCGGGAGCAGCCCTACAGCCGGTGGGTCCGCGGCGTGGTGGAGGCGGAGGTGGCCCGGCGGGGGATCGGGATGGACGAGTACCGGGCGCTCTTCGACGCCACCATCCGCTCGCAGGCCAAGACGCTGGTGATCGTGATGGTGCCCCTCTTCGCGCTGCTGCTGCTCGCCGTCCACGCCGGGCGGCGCAGGTTCTTCGTGGAGCACCTGGTGTTCGCCACGCACTTCGTGGCCTTCTTCATCCTCACCATCCCGGTGATCTACGTCATGGTCGTGGCGCTGGGCCGCGTGGGGCTGGCGGCAGGGATCCGCCCCGCCGTCCTGGAGGCGCGGCTGGACTTCTGGCCGCTCTTCGGCTGGTGCGCGCTCTACCTGTACGGCGGGCTGCGCCGGGCGTACGGCGACGGACGCGCCGCGGCCCTGCTGCGGGCGGTGGCGCTGGGGTGGGGGCTGATGCTGGTGATCACGGCCTACCGCGCCGTGCTCTTCTTCACCGCCTTCTACGCCGTCTGACGCCCGTGGCCGACGCCGCCGTCCTGTGGCGCAGGCTGGACCTCCCCGGCCACGACCACGCCCGCCTGTCCCCGCGCCCCGGCGGCTGGCTGCTGTCCGGCGCCGCCCTGTTCGCCCACGACGGGCTCCCCTGCCGGCTCGACTACCGCGTCCTGTGCGACGCCGCGTGGCGCACGGAATCCGCGACGGTGCAGGGGTGGGCCGGGAGCGAGCCCGTCCGCGTCCGCCTGGCCGCCGACGCCGAGCGCCGCTGGCGCCTGGACGGCGCCGAGCAGCCGCAGGTGGAGGGATGCGTGGACGTGGACCTGGGCTTCACGCCGGCCACCAACCTGCTCGCGCTGCGCAGGCTGGACCTGCCCGTGGGCGCCGCGGCGGAGGTCCGCTCGGCGTGGCTGGACTATCCCGGCTTCGCCATGGAGCCGCTGCCGCAGCGCTACCGCAGGACCGGCGAGTCCACCTACGCCTACGAGAGCAGCGGCGGCGCCTTCACCGCCGAGCTGCGGGTGAACGCCGCGAGCTTCGTGACGCACTACCCGGGGCTGTGGACCGAGGAGCGCGCGAGCCCCGCGTGAGGGATTCCGGCCCGAAGGGGCGAGACCCGGCGGCAGTTTGCCGGGGCTCGACTCCGTTACGCACGGTTGTTTCGTGCGTTACGGAGCCGAAGCCCGACCCCGGCGCCCCGCCGGGGGCACGCCCAAACCCGCAGTTTAAAGCAGTTTATTCTTTCAAAGGCAGTCCACCAGACACCCTCGCCGCGTACCCACCCACGGCGGGGCGCGTTTTTTCCGGCTGGCACACCCCCGCCCAACGTTCCGCGGGGCTCACGTGTCTAAGGGAAGACCATGACGGACGAAGACGTCGCGCACCTGCTGGGCCGCGCTCAGGGCGGCGATGCCGCCGCCGTGGAGCGGCTGGTGCGGCTGCACCTGGGTGCCGCGTACGCCGTCGCGCTGGCCGTCACCGGCGACCCCACCGAGGCCGAGGACGTGGTGCAGGACGCCATGGTCGCCGCGCTGGGAAGATTGGGCGACGTGCGCGGGCCGGACAGCTTCGTCCCCTGGCTCATGCAGATCGTCCGCAACCGCAGCCGCAACCTGCTGCGCTCCCGCGCCGTGCGCAGCGCCCTGCCGCTGGAGCACGCCGAGTCCCGCGCCGACGGCAGCTCGCCGCTGCGCGACACCGAGCGCAGCGAGATCCGGGACCGGCTCACCGACGGCCTGTCCACCCTGTCCGACGTGCAGCGCGAGGTGGTGCTGCTGCACGACCTGGAGGGGTGGAAGCACCGCGAGATCGGCGAATCGCTCGGCATCCCCGAAGGGACCGTCCGCTACCACCTGTTCAACGCACGCCGGGCACTCCGCGCCCGCCTGGGCGCATTCCTCCGGGAGGAGGGCTGACATGCACGAAGAACCCATCGACCTGTCGCCGCTGCACCCCGCGCCCGCGCGCCGGGAGGCCATGGTCGCCGCGATCACCGCCCGCATCCTCGCCGAGGCGGCCGCGGTCCGCTCCCCCCTGTCCTTCGTGGTGGGGTGGATGCGGCCCACGCTGGCCGCCGCGGCGACCGTCGCCGCCGTGTCGCTGGGCGTGCTCGCCGCGGGGGAGGACGAGCCCGCGGGGAGCACGAGCACCGCCATGCGCACCGTGGCGGACGAGCTGAACTTTCCCGAGCCCGTCGCCGAGTGGATCGCGGATGAGCGCACCCCGAGCGACGCCGACCTGATCCACGCGCTGGAAGGAGACCTGCCGTGACCCTCCCCCGCCCCTCCCGCCGCGCCCGCCTGCTGGGGATCGCCCTGCTGGTGGTGACCTTCGCGGCCGGGATGCTCGCCGGCGCCGCCTTCGACCACGCGCTGGCCGCGCGCGAGCCCGCGCCCGCTCCGGAGCCCGGCTGGCACTGCCACGGGCCGCACGGCAAGAAGACCGGCATGTTCCTGGACCAGCTGGACCTTTCCCCGGAGCAGCGCGCTCGGGTGGACGCGGTGATGGCGCGGCGGCGGGCCCAGGCCGACGCCTTCTGGGAGCGCGAGGGGCCGCGGATGCGCGGCATCGTGGACTCCACGCGCACCGAGATCCGCGCGATCCTGAACCCGGAGCAGCGCGCCGAGTACGACCGCCTGCGCGCGGAGTACCGCGCCGCCCGCCGCGCCGAGCACGAGGCGCAGAAGGCCGCCTCCGGGCGGCGCTGAGCGCGGCCGACCACCGAAAGACGACATACCCCGAACTCCACACGATGAAGCGGATCCCTGGATTCACCCCGGCCGGGAGCGCGGCGCTCGCGCTCCTCGCCGCCGCACTCCTTCCCCCGGCGCTGGCGGCGCAGGAGCCGGTGCGCACGGTCACCCTGGACGAGGCCATCGCCCGCTCCGTGGCCGTGGACCCCGCGGCCGTCGCGGCGGCGTCGGGGATCGCCTCCGCGCGCGCGGACGTGCTCCAGTCGCGCGGGGCGTGGCTCCCCACGCTGACGCTGGGCTCCACCTACGGCAACTCCAGCAACGAGCGCTTCGACCAGGCCACGGGCAAGCTGGTGTCCGAGAACTACACCGCCCAGCTGGCCACCGGGATCGAACTGTTCGACGGCGGCCGCCGCCTGGCCGAGGGGCGCAGCGCCACAGCCCGCCAGCGCGCGGCCAGCGCGGTCTACCGCGAGCAGCGCTACGAGACGGCGCTGGCGACCACCGAGACCTTCTACGGCGCAGCCGCGGCGGACGAGCTGGTGGCCGCGGCGCGGCAGCGGCAGGAGCGCGCCCGCCAGCAGCTGGAGTTCGCGCGGACCCGCCTGGAGGTGGGCACCGCCACCCGCTCGGACGTGCTGCGCGCCGAGCTGGAGGCGGGCAACGCCGAGCTCGCCGTGGTGGAGGCGGAGTCGGGGCAGCGCACGGCGCGCCTGCAGCTGGGGCAGCGCATCGGCGTGGCGGGCGAGGTGCGGCCCGCCGACGCCGCGCTCCCGGAGCGCGGGCCGGAATTGCCGGCCGAGGAGGAGCTGGTGGCCCGCGCCGAGCGGAGCGCGCCAGCGGCGCTCGCGGCCCGCGCCAGCTACGACGAGCGGCGCGCCACGCGCGTCGCCTCCACCACCGCCTACGCCCCGACCCTGCGCGCCACCGGGGGGTACGACTGGACCGCGTTCGACTTTCCGCCCTCGGAGCGGAGCTGGAGCCTGCGGGTGATCGCCTCGCTCCCGGTGCTGAACGGCTTCCAGCGCGAGGCGAGCGTGGCCCGCGCGCGCGCCTCCGAGCGCGCCGCGGAGGCCCGCGCCGCCGACGCGTCCATCGCGGCCCGGGTGGCCGCCGCGGACGCGGCGCGCGAGATCGGCTCGGCGGAGCGGCGGGTGGAGATCGCCCGGCGCTCGGTGGAGCTGGCCCGCGAGGACCTGCGGGTGCAGGAGGAGCGCTACCGCCTGGGGGCGTCCACCATCCTGGACCTGCAGGCCTCGCAGGTGGCGCTCACCGACGCCGAGGTGGGGTGGGTGCGCGCCCGGCAGGGGCTGGGCGTGGCCGTGGCGCGGCTGGAGGCGGTGCTGGGGGAAACGGTCCGGCCGCAGGCCGCGGCCCCCGCCCCGGCGCCCGCCCCGTGAACGGACAGGAGCGCGCGGGGGCGCGGAGGTCCCCGCTTCACCACTGCGTACCGAGGAAGCACGTGAACAGATACAGCCGAATCTCCCTGCCGGGCCTGCTGCTGGCGGCCCTGGTCGCCGCGGGGTGCGGGGGTGAGAGCGAGGCCGCGCAGCAGGCCGGCGGCCGGGGCGGGCCGGGGGGCGCGGGCGGTGGACGGGGCGGCCCCGGGGGAGGCCCCGGCGGGGGGCGCGGCGGCCCCACGGCGGTGGAAACGGCGCCGGTGGCGCTGGGGACCATCGCCCGCGAGGTGACGGTGTCCGGCACGGTGGAGCCCATCCGGACCGTGGCCGTGAACGCCCAGATGGCCGGCGCGCTGCTGGACGTGAACGTGGAGGAGGGGACGCCCGTGCGCGAGGGGCAGGTGCTGGCCCGCATCGACGCGCGGGAGATCGCCGCGCAGGTGCGCAGCGCCCAGGCCTCGTACGGCGTGGCGCAGGCCGCGCTGGAGCGCGCCGAGCAGCTCCGCCAGCGGCAGGTGATCACCGCCGCCGAGTACGAGCGCGACCAGGCGGCCCGCGACGCCGCCCGCGCCCAGCTGGACGGGCTCCGCACCCGCCAGGGCTACTCGGTGGTGCGCGCCCCGGCCTCCGGGGTGGTCACCGTCAAGTCGGTGGAGTCGGGCGACGTGGTGGGCGCGCAGACCAGGCTGTTCGAGATCGCCGACGTGTCCACCATGGTGGTGCCGGTGCGCGTTTCCGAGCTGGACGTGGTCAAGCTGTCCCCCGGCGACCGGGCGCGGGTGGAGCTGGACGCCCTCCCCGGGCGGACGCTGGACGGACGCATCCGCCGCGTCTTCCCCTCCGCCGACCCGGCCACCCGGCTGGTCCCGGTGGAGGTGGCGCTGCAGGGCGAGGGCGCGCGCGCCGCGCGCCCCGGCTTCCTGGCGCGCGTGTCGCTGGCGCTGGGGCAGAACCAGGGCGTCAAGCTGGTGCCGCAGTCCGCCATCGTGCAGAGCGCCGGGCAGACCTCGGTGTTCGTGGTCCGGAACGGAAAGGCCGAGCGGCGCCCGGTGGAGACCGGGCTCACCTCGCGCGGCCAGGTGGAGGTGCTCGTCGGGCTGGAGCCGGGCGAGATCGTGGTGACGGTGGGGAACAACGCCGTGCGCGACGGCGCCGAGGTGCGCGTCGTGGCGGGACCGGGCGCCGGGGCCGCGCCGCGCCAGGGGGGCGCGCCGGCCGGGCGGCCGCAGCGCGGAGGTGGCTCGTGAACCGTGAGTCCATGAGGGAGGCGGCGGGCAGGGTGCGCCGCAACGTTTCCAGCCTGGCCATCCGCCGGCCCATCGGCACGCTGATGCTGACGTCGGTGATCTTCGTGCTGGGCTTCTTCTACCTCTCCGGGCTGCCGGTGGACCTGCTCCCCAGCATCGTCTACCCCAACGTGCGGGTCAACGTCACCTACGCGGGCGTGGACCCCGAGGTGCTGGAGGAGGTGGTCGCAAAGCCGCTGGAGCGCGGGCTGGCCGCCACCGAGAACCTGGAGCGGATGGAAACGGAGATCCAGGAGGGGCGCGTCGGCGTCAACCTGACCTTCCGCTACGGCACCGACATCGACTTCGCGCTGCAGGACGTGACCCGCAACCTGGAGCGGGTGCGCGCCCGCCTCCCCGAGGACGCGGACCCGCCCACGGCCTTCAAGAGCGACCCGTCGCAGATCCCCATCTACGAGGTGGGCTTTTCCTCGGAGGAGCGCGACCTGCTCTCGCTGCGCGAGTGGGTGGAGGACCGCCTGGCGCCGCAGATCCTCACGGTGGGCGGCGTGGCCTCGGTGGACGTGTCCGGCGGGCTCGTCCGCGAGGTGCAGGTGGTGCTGGACCAGGAGCGGCTGCGCTCCTACGGGCTCACCGCCTCGCAGGTGATCGCCGCGCTGCGCTCCGCCAACGTGGACGTGGCCGCCGGGCGGGTCACCTCCAGCACCCGCGAGGTGGTGGGGAAGACCACCGGCAAGTTCAGGAACGTGGCGGAGATGCGCGCCATGATCATCAACCTCCCCGGCGGCGGCAAGGTGCCGCTGGGCGAGGTGGCGACCGTGGCGGACACCAACCAGGAGCAGCGCATCTGGGCGCGGCTCAACGGCGTGCCGGCGGTGCGCATGTCGGTGCGCAAGCAGCCCGGCGCCAACACGGTGGCCGTGGCGGAGGGGGTGGACCAGCGCATCCGCGAGCTGGTGGAAACGCGCTTCGTCCCCGAGGACATCAGGAACAGCACCACCCAGAACCAGGCCACCTTCATCCGCGGCTCCGTGGCCGCGGTGCGCGACGCGGCGATTCTGGGCGCCGTGCTGTCCATGCTGGTGGTGCTCCTGTTCCTGCGCTCGCTGCGCAAGACGTTCGTCATCGGCATCGCCATCCCCGTGGCCATCCTCGCCACCTTCATGCTCATGGGGATGGGCAAGCTGACGCTGAACATCTTCTCGCTGGGCGGGCTGGCGCTGGGCGTGGGGATGCTGGTGGACAACTCCATCGTGATGCTGGAAAACATCTTCCGGCGCATGAAGGCGAGCCACCTGGAGCCCGAGGAGGGCGCCCACGAGGGCGCCGCCGAGGTGCAGAGCGCCGTGGTCGCGGCCACCACCACGCACATCATGGCGGTGGTGCCCTTCCTGCTCATCACCGGGCTGGTGGCGCTCATCTTCAAGGAGCTCATCCTCACCATCTCGTTTTCCTTCTTCGCTTCCCTGGTGGTGGCGCTGACGCTGGTTCCCATGCTGTCGGCGCAGTTCGCCAAGGTGAGCTTTTCCAGCGGGGTGGCCAACTGGCGGCCGCTGGTGGCCTTCAACGGCCTCGTGGAGCGGACGCAGAGCGGCTACAAGCGCGTGGCGGCGCGCACGCTGCGCTGGCGCCTCGCCATCCTCCTCGCTTCGGCGGGGATCCTGCTGGCGGTGTGGCCGCTGGTGGGTACGCTGGGGAGCGAGTTCCTGCCGCAGGTGGACGACGGCGGCGTGAGCATCAACGTGACGCTCCCGCCGGGCTCCTCGGCCCAGCAGAGCAACCGCATCGTGGAGGAGCTGGAGGCGATGGTGAAGGAGATGCCGCACGTGCGGACCGTCTTCGCCACCGCCGGCGGGCAGTTCTTCGGCAACTCCACCTCGGCCAACGCCGGGCGCGGCTCGCTGGACGTCCGCCTGGTCCCCACGCACGACCGCGACATGTCCGCCAACGAGTGGGTGGCGGCCATGCAGGAAAAGATCAACCAGCGCGGCTTCGCCGGCGCCCGCATCTTCGTGCGGCCGCCCTCCATCCGCGGGCTGCGCACCAACCAGTCCGGCTCGGACGTGGCGGTGACCATCCAGGGCGAGGACCTGGCGGAGCTCAAGGCCATCGGCGACGAGGTCATCGAGCGCACCCGCGACGTCCCCGGCCTGCAGGCCATGCAGGCCTCCACCGACGACGCCAGCCCGCAGATCTCGGTGCGGGTGGACCCGGAGCGCGCCGCGTACCTGGGGCTGGACGTGGACGAGGTGGGGCAGACGCTGCGCACGGCGCTGGACGGCACCGTCGCCACCCGCTACACCGAGGGCAACCGCGAGTACGACGTGCGGGTGATGTTCCCGCGCTCGCGCTTCCAGAGCCCCGAGGACCTGGACGGCGTGGCGCTCTTCCCCGGCCAGGGGGGCGAGTCCCCCATCTACCTGCGCGACGTGGCGACGGTGAACACGGGGCTGGGGCCCACCACCATCCTGCGTGAGAACCAGAACCGCGTGCTGCGCGTGACCGGCGACGTGCTGGACGACGTGGCCACCACCGGCGAGGTGACGGCGCAGGTGCAGCAGCGCCTGGCCGACCTGCGCCTCCCCGAGGGCTACGGCATCCTGTACGGCGGCGAGGCCGAGGCCATCGCCGAGAACAACCGCCAGCTCACCATCGTGGGGCTGCTGGCGGTGTTCCTGGTGTTCGTGGTCATGGCGGTGCAGTACGACTCGCTGATCAACCCGCTGGTGATCCTGGTCGCCATCCCGCTCTCGCTGGTGGGCGTGGTGCTGGCGCTGTGGGTCAGCGGCACCCCCATGGGCGCCACGGTGCTGCTGGGGGTGATCATGCTGGCCGGCATCGTGGTCAACAACTCCATCCTGCTGGTGGAGTTCGTGGAGGAATTGCGGGCCGAGGGGATGAGCCGGGAGCAGGCGGTGGTGGAGGCCGGCGCCGTGCGCATGCGCCCCATCGTCATGACCACCCTGTGCACGCTGCTGGGGATGCTCCCGCTGGCGCTGGGGATCGGCGAGGGGGTGGAGCTGCTCCAGCCGCTGGCGGTGGCGGTGGTGGGCGGGCTGTCGCTTTCCACCGTGCTGACGCTGCTGGTGGTGCCCAGCGCGTACCTGGTGTTCCACGGGGCGGGCGACCGCCTCAAGGCGTGGCTCACCGGCAGCAGGACGCCGCCCGCCCCCACGCCCGCCCCGGCCGCGGCGCGCGAACCGGGCCGCGAGCCGGGCCGCGGTCCGGGCCACTACGGCGACGCGGTGCCGGTGGCCGGCGACTGAGCGGCACGATCGTTGACGGCACTGCATGGGGAGCCGCTCC
>JBEVLE010000302.1:0-15631 GCA_040509335.1 Longimicrobiaceae bacterium
ACGGGGTTCATTACGGCAGGGAACAGGGAATAGGGAACAGGGAACAGCCTGCAAGGACGGCCCTCACCCGGCTCGCTTGAGGCTCGCCACCCTCTCCCTTCATCCGGTTCACGCGAAGCGTGAAGCGCCATCCTGGGAGAGGGGGCAACTGCTGGATCTGGAGTACGGGCAGGCAGTTGCGTGAGGGATTTCGGCCCGAAGGGGCGAGACCCGGCGGCCGTTTGCCGGGGCTCGACTCCGTTAGCGAGCGTTGTTTGCTCGCTTACGGAGCCGAAGCCCGACCCCCGCGCCCCGCGGGGGGCACGCCCGAACCCAGCCGTTCCCGCTACTTGCGGTACACCCGGAACCCGTAGTAGCAGATGCTCGCCGAGCACTTCGCCATGTCCACGGCCAGCATGTAGCGGCCGGACTTGGGCGCCGTGAAGTTGAGCATGGGAACGTCGTCGTCCGCGGTGTCTTCGCCCACCGGCGTGGTGCTGTCGGTGGAAAATATGCGCAGGTCCATGTCGCTGCAGTCGCCGTCGCACACCGCGGGGATGAAGTAGTTCACCCCGCCCACAAGGTTGAGCTCCAGCATGGAGGTGGCGCCCTGCGCGAGCGCCCCCACCACGACGTCGCGGTCGAACACGGCCGATTCCGCCCGGAAGCCGCTGCGGGCGATGGGGCCCGCGACGGTGTCGAGCTGGGATACCACGATGCTGCGGTAGTCCTGCGCCGCGCCGGCGCGGGGAAGGGCAATGAGCGCGGCGGCGGCGAACGCGATGGACAGAAGCAATCTGCGCATGAGGATCTCCTGGGGAGGCGCGGATGGGAAGGAAGCCTGCGGAGCCCCAAAGCTAGGGGGTGCCGGCGGCCCGTGCAACGGTCCGCCGACACCCCCGGAATCGTCTCCTGCGGACGGTCAGGCCGCGTCCAGCTCGTCCTCGGTGGCCACGATCCGCCCCACCAGCCCGTACTCCTTGGCCGCCTCGGCGCCCAGCCAGAAGTTGCGGTGGGTGTCCTTCTCGATGCGCTCGATGGGCTGCCCCGTCGCCTCGGAGAAGATGCGGTTGATGCGGTCGCGCATCTTGAGGATCTCGCGGGCCTCGATGTCGATGTCCGCCGCCGTGCCGCCGCTCCCGCCCGCCGGCTGGTGCAGCAGGAAGCGCGTGTTGGGGAGGGCGAAGCGGTCCTCCAGCGGCACCGACACGAAGATCAGCGCCCCGGCGCTCGCCACCCACCCGGTCCCCACCATCCGCACGCGCGGCCTGATGAAGCGGATGACGTCGTGGATGGTGTCGCCCGACTCCACGTGGCCGCCCTGCGAGTTGATGAAGATGGTGACCGGCTTGTCCGAGTCCGCCGCGAGCGCCAGCAGCTGCGCGATGACGTGCGACGCCAGCGCCTGGTTGATCTCGCCGCTGATGACCAGCGTGCGCGCCTTGAAGAGCCGCTCCTTGAGGGAGTCGGTCACGGTGGTCGGGGTCGAGGCGGGGGTCCGCTCCTCCTGCTCCTGCTCCTGGTCCTGATCGTCGTCGTTCACGCTGCTCCTCCGATCCGCGGTTTGAAAGGTCGTGCTACGAGCGCGAAGCCGGCGCCGGCCGGCGGCGCCGTCCTGAAAGGTCTCGTGCGCTCCCGCGCGTGCGGGAGTACTTGGAGTCGCCCGCGGCGGCGCGTGCAGGTGTCGTTCCACCCGCGCGCGGCCGCGGCCACCCAACAGGGTAGTGGCAGCGCGCCGCGGCGGCAACCCACCGCGGGGGCGCCGGCCGCCGGACGGCTCAGCGGATCGCGCCTTCCCTGCCGGCGAGTCGGCGCAGGATCCCCGTCTGGCCGGCGTGGTAGCCCTGGTGAAAGAGCACCGTCGCCAGCAGCGAGCGCACCGTCTCGTCCGGGTCGCCGCCGGGGCTGAACGGTGCGGGCGCGCCGAGCGACGCCGGGTCCAGCGCCGCCAGCCCCGCGTCCATCCGCCGCGACCCCTCGTCCCACGCCGCCAGCAGGTCGCTCAGCCGCATGGCCTCGGCGGGGTCGCGCAGCGGCGGCGAGCCGCGGTCGTAGCGCGCCATGGCGCCGGGCTCCATCACCGGCTGCTGCCCCAGCACCGGGAGCGCCCGCTCGTAGATGGCGACCAGGTGCCCCACCACCCAGTTCAGGCAGTTCCCGGCGGGCTCGGGCTGGAGCAGGCTCTCCTCCTGGGTTATGCCCTGGGTGTTGAGTCGCACGACCACCTGGGTGACGTGCGCCTGGTGGCGGAGGAGCTGGATCTCGCCCACGCTGGGGGGTGCATCTGCGGCCATGGTCGCCTTGCGGGTGCCGGGTGGAAAGGGGCTCGACGAAACCGGTACGATATCGTGTCAGGGCGCTGGAGGGCGAGAGCCGCGCGCACGCCGACCCCCGCGACGTGCAGGGCTTCCACACCGTGATGGCGGCCGTGGAGGAGGTCACGTGGGTGCGCCTGCGGGAGCGGTGAGGTGCGCCCGCGGCGATTTGCCACGGGGCTGGCGCCGGAGTAACTTGCCAGCCCTGTAACTGTTGACCCTCGGTCAACAGTTACAGACGAAGCTTGGCGCCCGCGTAAGTTTGCCGGCCCAGCGAGTGTTGCCGATTCGTCGACACTTGCAGGGTGAACTCCGCGATCCTCCGACCGATTCCGAAGTCAGAATGGCCGACAACGACCTGATGGAAAAGCTCGTCTCGCTCAGCAAGCGGCGGGGCTACGTCTTCCAGTCTTCCGAGATCTACGGCGGCACCGGCTCCGTGTGGGACTACGGCCCGCTGGGCGTGGAGCTGAAGCGCAACGTCAAGGACGCCTGGTGGCGCAGCATGGTGCACGAGCGCGACGACATCGAGGGTCTGGACGCGGCCATCCTCATGCACCCCAGGGTGTGGGAGGCGTCCGGCCACGTGGCCGAGTTCAGCGACCCGCTGGTGGAGTGCCTCAACTGCCACCGCCGCTTCCGCGAGGACACCCTCCAGGAGCTGGCCGGCACCCGGGAAGCGGCGGCCATCCAGTGCCCGTCGTGCGGGGTGCGCGGGCAGTGGTCCGAGCCGCGCCAGTTCAACCTGATGTTCAAGACGTTCATGGGGCCGGTGGAGGACTCGTCGGCCGCCGTGTACCTGCGCCCGGAGACGGCGCAGGGGATCTTCGTCAACTTCCTCAACGTGCAGACCTCGGCGCGGCAGAAGGTCCCCTTCGGGATCGCGCAGATCGGCAAGGCGTTCCGCAACGAGATCACCCCCGGGAACTTCACCTTCCGCACGCGCGAGTTCGAGCAGATGGAGATGCAGTTCTTCGTCGAGCCCGGCAGCGACGGCGAGTGGTTCGAGTACTGGCGCGAGCGGCGGATGAGCTGGCACACGCAGGTGCTGGGGCTCTCCGAGGACCGGCTGCGCTATAGGCCGCACGAGAAGCTGGCGCACTACGCCAGCGCCGCCGGCGACGTGGAGTTCCGCTTCGGCGGCACCATCGGCGAGGACGGGTGGGGCGAGGTGGAGGGGATCCACAACCGCACCGACTTCGACCTGCGGCGGCACCAGGAGTACTCGGGGAAGCGGCTGGAGTACATCGACCCGGCGCAGAACAAGCGCTACCTCCCCTACATCATCGAGACCTCGGTGGGGGCGGACCGCATCACCCTGGCCGTGCTCGCCGACGCCTACCGCGAGGAGGAGGTGGAGGGGGAGACGCGCGTGGTGCTGGGGATCAAGCCGTCGCTGGCGCCGCTCAAGGTGGGCGTGTTCCCGCTGGTGAAGAAGGACGGGATGCCGGAGCGCGCCACCGCAATCCACGAGGACCTGCGCCGCCGCGGCATCCCCAGCTTCTACGACGAGTCGGGGGCAATCGGGCGGCGCTACCGGCGTCAGGACGAGGCGGGGACGCCCTTCGGGCTCACGGTGGACGGCGAGACCGGCGAGAACGGCACGGTGACCATCCGCGACCGCGACACCATGGAGCAGGTCCGGATCGAGGAAGGGCGCGTGGTGGAGTACCTGCGCGAGCGGCTGGTGTAGGGCCGATGGCCGACCTCGCCAACCGCTTCGGCGACCCGCCGGAGGCCGTGGCCCGCTACGTGGCCTCGCTGCTCGGCGTGCTGGGCGGCCGCGACCCGTGGGAGGTGCAGGAGGCGCAGGTGGAGAGCCTGGCGGAGGCCGTGGCCGGGCTGGACGACGCGGCGCTGCGCACCCCCGAGGCCCCGGGGAAGTGGTCGGTGGTGGAGGTGGTGCAGCACCTGGCGGACACCGAGCTGGTGCACGGCTACCGGATGCGGAAGATCGTCGCCGACCCCGGGTGCGCCATCGAGGGCTACGACCAGGACGCCTGGAGCCGCGAGCTGGGCTACCGCCACGTGGAGCTCGCCGCCGCGCGGGAGCAGCACCGCGCGCTGCGCACCGTCAACCTGCGCTGGCTGCGCTCGCTGGACGACGAGCGGCTGGACCGCGCCGGGATGCACGCCGAGCGCGGTCCCGAGAGCGTGCGGCGCGTCGTCACCCTGCTCGCGGCGCACGACCTGGTGCACCTGGCGCAGATCGCGCGGATCCGGCGGGCCATCGGCGCCTGAGGGGCCGCGCGTCGGAAAGGCGGGCGGGGCCCGGGCGAGCACGCGTCGTCCGGGCCCCGCGTTCGTTGCGCGCCGGTCCGGCGCGCGGATAGCTTTCGGACTCGATCTCCTCCGTCCCGGTCCGCACGGAGCCCTCCCATGACCGCAGCCCGCACGCGCGCCGCCGGATGACCTTCGACGAGTTCGAGCGCCGCGCGCACGAGGTGTTCGACGCCGTCCCCCCGGACTTCCGCGAGGGCGTGGACGGGCTGGCGGTGGAGCGCCGCGCCGTGCCGCACCCGGAGCTCCCCGACGTCTACACGCTGGGCGAGTGCCTCACCGAAAACTACCCCACCGAGTGGGGCGGGGCGGGGGAGGTGCGCTCCATCGTGATGCTGTACTACGGCTCGTTCCTGCGGCTGTCGCGGCTGGAAGAGGAGTGGGACTGGGAGGAGGAGATCTGGGAGACCGTCACCCACGAGATCCGCCACCACCTGGAGTCGCTGGCGCAGGACGACGAGCTGGAGGTGCGCGACTACGCCGACGACCAGAACTTCGCGCGCCGCGAGGGGCTGGAGTTCGAGCCGTTCTTTTTCCGCTCCGGCGAGCCGCTGGGGCCCGGCGCGTGGGAGGTGGCCGGCGACGTGTTCCTGGAGCGGTCCGTGGCGCCCGGGGACGCTTCCGTCGCCGTGGAGTGGGAGGGGCGCCCGATCTCCCTGCCGCTGCCCTCGCCGCTGGGCGACGTGCACTTCGTGACGCTCGACGACGTGCCCGCGGCCAAGGGGGACGTGGTGGTGGTGCTGGTGCGCCGCCGGGGTGCCTGGGAGTCGCTGCGCGCCGTTTTTTCGGGACGGAAGCTGGAGGTGCTGGAGTCGCTGGTGAGCGTCGGTGCGCCGTCGGACTGAGTGTGGTGCGGGGGGCCGCTCCGGAACCAGGCCAAACTGCCGGCCTGTTTCCTACGCGGGCGCAGGGAGCCCCGGGAAACTGCCCCGTGTCTCCCTGCGGCGAGCGATCAGTCTCCGCCATCCCCGATGAGAGGGTGTAGCGCATCTGACAATGGAGCGATTCGAAGAACTTGACCGCGTCCTTGCTTGAGCTGACAAAATTTCAACGGATACAGTGATGCTCGCCATCTACAGCAGCCTTCAGAATCCTCTGACCAAAAAGCGCAATGCGGGTGATCGTACACGGATTGCGACTATATTCCCTGATGTAGCTGTTTCCGTTGAGGGGCGATTTCTTGCCCTGCGGCGCTACGTTTACAATTGCCCGGAACGTTTTTTTAGCAGTGACGCACACCACTTCCTGTACGAATGGCTGCAAGATCGCGACACAATCCAACGCAGTGAGTTGCAGAAGTATCTCGAAGAAAACGAAAACGAAATTAATCGGGCATTACTGTTTCTGCGAGAGATTAATGCTGAACCGCGGCACGATAAACCACTCGAGGGACAGGATGACTATGGTAAGATACGACTGGTAGATACCTATATACACCCTACGTATCTTCGTTTGATCGAAGCCGTTCTTATCCCCTTTATTCGCCCCGTTGCGTACTTCTCCCGACTCGACAGAGCCAAAGGAACAGACGGACTTGATGTATGGTCAGTTATTCAGGAGTTGTCCGGTACCCCTGCTGATTGTCTTGCTGGCGCGTACCATCACCTTGTGAGGAATGGAATTGCACACGGTGGGATCACCTACCTACAAAACGAGATACGTTACCGCGACAAAAAGGGCAATGAAGAGGTTGTTGGTGTCACGGAGATTATCCGTGTTTTTGATACTCTTGTTGATGCTTGTAACGGAATCGCGGCTGCATACAAACGGTTCTGGGTGGTTACCCCAGGAATCGGCTATAAGCCTCCTCAGCAATTCTTCGTCGAAGAACTACAAGAGGAAACGCGCACTCCGTGGTGGAATATCGAAGGATGCGTAGAGTCTGAAGTGCTGGGTGGCCGAACTCAGTTGACCATTTATGCTCGTGTGAACACCCGAGACGTCGCAAAAGTTAACTGGTCCACAATTCAGTCGGGAATCTTGGCAGAGTTCTTCGCCCCTGGTTATGACCGATATTTCTTTTCACTCCGGTCTCCGCGTGCATGGCCGGGGTGGGCTGCATTTAATGGCCAACGTTTAGCCAGTTTACGGCTGTCCGGTGCCCAAGATTTGAGCGAATACCACGGGATTGTTGAAGATAATCTCATCTTCTACATTCCCCATCGTGCGCTCCCACGTCCCTTAGGAAAAGTTGATACTTTTTGGCAAAGTATGAAGCTTCAATGGCCGCTGAGTATGGAAGAATATCGACAGACTAGGAGGCTTCCTAAACTAGAACCAAGAAATGCCAAGATTCACCGCAACGGGTTACACGGTGTGTTGAACGCATCAGTGGTGCTTCTCGAGTATAAGGACGATGTGCGAACCACAGTGCGTGCGCACAAACGGAGAATTGTGAAGATCGCGTTGAAAGCGGCTCTTGCCAACACTAGCAGAGCGAATCCTCTGCGAGCGTTGCCGCTGGGATTTGCTCGTATTGCCGTTTTCGAAAAAGATTATCGACAGCGCCGTTTGTCTGGATTTGGCCTTGGGTCAGATCTAATTTGCACGGTACAGTTCCAGAGACTAGGCAGGATTTCGGCGCCGGATATTTATGGGTCGACCATTGAGCATCGAGGCAAGTGGCGGATCGCATGGAATAAACGATGGTTGGAGAAGCATTCTGTTGAGTGAAGATCGAGTGGCAGGTGTATCGTCGGTGCTCTGTCTGCCAGTCAAGGACGCGGATAGCGTCTTCGGGTCCGGCCCGGCGAAGATCTTAGCGGCCGACGCGGTCCTCTCCAGCTGACCATCGTGGGGCTCGGCTAACCTCGCCCTCAGCCAGCCGGCGCGCCGGCCACGACGGCAGCCGCGGAGAAAACGTCTCGCACTCCCCTTGCATCTCCGCGCCGATCTCCAGGACCCACGCAGAATCCCGAGAGGCGAGACCTCAGTGGCTGACCAAGGTTCCATCCCCCCGGCGGCGCGGCAGACGGCCGGCATGGCCCGGCTGACGCCGTACGAGCTGGTGTTCGAGGAGCCCGCGATGGAGGGGCGCACCTTTCCGGCGATCCTCGCGGAGGCCGAGGCGCAGCGGGTGGACCCGTCGCACCCGGAGCGCTTCGCCTTCCTCAGCCGCGCGGGCGAGGCGGTGCGCGGCGTGGTGCCGCCCGACGCGTCGCCGGAGGCGACCGAGCAGTACCGGATGTTCCTGTACCACGCCTTCAACTTCTGGCGCTTCGGCAAGCGGGTGTACGTGCTGGAGCCGGCGGTGGCGCGCTACCTGGTGGAGGCCGCCCCCGACCTGCGCGGCTGGGAGCTGCGCCTCCCCGCCGAGTCGGCGTACGTGCAGCTCCCCGCCAACCTGTTCTGGGCCAGCGTGTCGCCGGACGTGCCCCCCGAGCCGGTGGACGGCTTCTTCGTGTGCTGCGCCGACGGCGAGGACGCCGGCGGCGAGCCCTTCGAGACGCTGGAGGTGCTGATGGCGCTGGGGATCCACCGCCAGCGCGCCGGGCTCAGCCTGATCCACTTCGACACCGAGGTGGGGCCGGGGATCCCCGCGGCGTGGAACGAGGCCGCCGGGCGCGAGGAGGGGCGCGACTTCGAGAGCGTCCTCCCCGGCGGCGACATGGCCGGGCTGTACTCCGTGCTCACCGTCCCCGAGGCGCTCAAGCTGGTGGGGCGCGCCCTCTGGTACGTGGACCGGCACCCCGGCCACGTCGCCGGCCACGAGCCCGCCGAGCGGCGCGAGCACGAGCGCCCCGGCTCCGTTCCCCTGTCCCGGCTCCCCTTCCACCGCGTCGCCCTGGACGAGGCGGACGGCGGCGGCGCCCCGCCCGCGTGAACGCCCGCGAGGTGGCGGCGGTCCTGGAAGAGATTGCCATGCTGGGCGAGCTGACCGGCGAGAACCCGTTCCGCGTCCGCGCCTTCGCCGCCGCCGCCCGCACGCTGGAGGCCTCCACGGCCGACCTGGACGCCCTGGCCCGGGCGGGCGAGCTGACCTCGCTCCCCGGCGTGGGCCCCGCCATCGCCGACACCGTCGCCGAGCTGCTCGCCACCGGGCGCTCCGGGCAGCACGAGCGCCTCCGCGCCGAGGTGCCGGTGGGGCTCCACGACCTGCTGCGCATCCCCGGGCTGGGCACCAAGCGCGTGCGCACGCTGTACGCCGAGCGGGGGATCGACTCGCTGGAGCGGCTGGAGGCAGCGGCGCGCGCCGGCGAGGTGGCCGCGCTCCCCGGCTTCGGCGCCAGGACGCAGCAGAAGGTGCTGGAGGGGCTGGGCTTCGTGCGCGCCTCCGCCGGGCGGCGGCGCTACCCGCAGGCCATGGAGCTCGCCGTCCACTTCCTGGAGTGGCTGCGCGCCCACCCCGCCGTGGCCGCCGCCGAGATCGCGGGGGAGCTGCGCCGCCGCATGGAGACCGCCGCGTCCGTGGACCTGGTGGCCGCCTCGCCCGACCCGGCGGCCGTGGTGGACGCGTTCCTGGCGCTCCAGGGCACCGGCGGCGCCGCCGAGCGCGCGGGCGAGGGGCGCGCCTCGCTGCGCCTGCGCGACGGCGTGCGCGTCCACGTGCGCTGCGTGGCGCCGGAGCGCTTCGTCGCGGCGGTGGCGTGGGAAACCGGGAGCGCGGCGCACCTGGAAGCGCTGGCCGCGCGGGCCGCGGAGCGCGGGCTCCGCTGGGACGCGGACGCGCTGCGGCACGGCGGCGAGGACGTCCCCCTCCCCGACGAGGCGGCGCTGTACGCCGCGCTGGGGCTGGCGTACGTGCCGCCCGAGCTGCGCGAGGGGATGGGCGAGGTGGCCGCGGCGGCCGAGGGGCGCATCCCCCGGCTGGTGGAGCCGATGGACCTGCGCGGCACCTTCCACTGCCACACCACCTGGTCCGACGGCAAGGCCACCGTCGCGGAGATGGCGGAGGCTGCGCGCGGGCGCGGCTGGCGATATCTTGGCATCGCCGACCACTCCCGCTCCGCCGGGTACGCGGGCGGGCTCGCTTCCACCCGGGTGCGCGCCCAGCACCGCGAGATCGACGCGTGGAACGCCGCGCACGGCGGGGCGGGGGACGGGCGCTTCCGGCTGTTCAAGGGCACCGAGGCCGACATCCTCCCCGACGGCGCCCTGGACTACCCGGACGACGTGCTCGCCGCCTTCGACTACGTGGTGGGCTCGGTGCACTCGTCGTTCGGCATGCCGGAGCGCGCCATGACCGACCGGGTGCTGCGGGCGGTGGCGAGCCCGCGGCTCACCATGCTGGGGCACCCCACCGGGCGGCTCCTGCTGACGCGCGAGGGGTACGCCATCGACGTGCGCGCGGTGATCGACGCGGCCGCCGAGCACGGCGTCGCCATCGAGATCAACGCCGACCCGCACCGGCTGGACCTGGACTGGCGCTGGGTGCGCTACGCCGCCGAGCGCGGGGTGCTGGTGCCCGTCAACCCGGACGCGCACTCCACGCGCGGGCTGGACAACGTCGCCTTCGGCGTGAACGCCGCCCGCAAGGGGTGGCTGGCCGCGCCGCAGGTTCTCAA
Source organism: Longimicrobiaceae bacterium (assembly GCA_040509335.1). Lineage (GTDB taxonomy): Bacteria > Gemmatimonadota > Gemmatimonadetes > Longimicrobiales > Longimicrobiaceae > JAFAYN01. Next base: position 10,079 of record JBEVLE010000302.1, read on the forward strand.
CACCTGGGAACTGCAAGCCGTAGAGGAACACCTTGCCCAGAGAAAGCAGGGCGGCGCGCCAGGCGCGGACCGCCCGCATCCTTGAAGGGCTCGCGGGGCTGTACCCCGAGAGCAAGTGCTCGCTGGACCACGAGACCCCCCTGCAGCTGCTGGTCGCCACCGTGCTTTCCGCGCAGTGCACCGACGCGCTGGTGAACCGGGTCACCCCGGGGCTGTTCGCCCGCTTCCCCACCGCCGCCCATCTCGCCGCCGCGTCGCAGGAGGAGATGGAGGAACAGATCCGCGCGGTCAACTTCTACCGTAACAAGGCAAAGGCGCTCATCGGGCTGGGGCGGGCGCTGGTGGAGCTGCACGGCGGCGAGGTCCCGCGCGCGATGGACGCCCTCACGGCGCTCCCCGGCGTGGGGCGCAAGACGGCCAACGTGGTGCGGGGGATCGCCTTCGGCGAGGCGGACGGGGTGGTGGTGGACACCCACGTCAAGCGCATCGCCTTCCGCCTGGGGCTCACCCGCGAGGAGGACCCGGAGCGCATCGAGCAGGACCTGCTGCGGCTGCTCCCGCTGGAGTCGCGCGTGGTGTTCACGCACCGCGTCATCGACCACGGCCGCGCGGTGTGCACCGCGCGAAAGGCCCTCTGCGACCGCTGCACGCTGGCCGAAGTCTGCCCGTCCGCCCCGCACCCGGAGCGCACGGCCTGACCCCGGCCGCGCCTCCGGTCCCGCCGCCACTCGCCCGCATCTCCCCACCCGCACCGGCAGACACGTGCGTCGATCTTCAAGCCTTCGCGGCGTCCTCGCTGCCGCGCTCCTCCTCGCCCTGGCCGCGTGCCGCGGCGGGGGGGACGGAACCCCGCTCCAGGTGGAGTCCGACCCCGCGACCGTGGAGGCGCTCCCCCCCTCTACGGTGACCCTGGTCAACTTCGACGCTTCGGGCAGGCCCCTGGCGCGCTTCGACACGCGCGGGAGCCAGGTGGACGCGCACGGCGGCGAGATCCGCTGGTTCGAGGGGCGCTACTACCTGTACGGCGAGACGTACGGCTGCGGCTTCGAGTGGCACAAGCTGGCCGCGTCGCCGTTCTGCGGCTTCCGGGTCTACAGCTCGCCCAACCTGGTGGAGTGGACCGACCACGGGCCGCTCTTCGGCGTCGCGAGCTGGGAGCCCTGGCAGGCCCGCTGCCACGGGTGGAGCAACGGGTGCTTCCGGCCGCACGTGGTGTTCAACCGGTCCACCGGCAAGTACGTGCTGTGGGTCAACGTGTACGACCGGCCGGTGAGCTACTACGTGCTGGAGTCCGACTCGCCCGTCGGTCCCTTCGTGGAGCGCGGCTCCCCCACGCTGGCCTTCAACACCGCCGGGCCGCCGGGGAAGATCAACAACGGGGACGAGAACCTGTTCGTGGACGACGACGGCACCGGGTACGTGGTGTACACCGAGTGGGCGAAGGGAAAGGGCAACATCGTCGTGGAGGAGCTCACCCCCGACTACCTGAGCGGAACGGGGCGGTACGCCAGCCTGGGGGTGAGCCAGACGGAGTCGCCCACCCTGTTCAAGCGCAACGGCACCTACTACGTGCTGCTGGGCGACCCCAACTGCGCCTACTGCCAGACCGGCACCTCGTACTTCACCGCGTCCTCGCCGCTGGGGCCCTGGTCCTCGGGGAAACGCATCTCCGCCACCTCGTGCGGCGGGCAGCCGGGCCACGTGTCGCAGCTCCCCACCCCGGACGGCGGCAGCTGGTACCTGTACCAGAGCGACCTGTGGCTGAACAGCGACGGCAGGGAGGGCGGCGACCTCAACCAGGCCCCCGCGCCGCAGTTCTGGGCGCCGCTCCGCTTCGACGACCGCGGCCGCATCCAGCCCATCACCTGCGAGCGCTCCTACGGCGTGCCCGCCCGGCTCGCCGCCGCGCCCACCCGCGAGGCCGACGCGCGCCGGCTGCAGTGCGACGTGGCGGCGCCCGCGGGCCGGCCCGCGCTGATGCGCGAGTTCCGCTTCGTCGCCGCGCGGAGCGGGCGCGCCGGCTCCGTCACGGTGAACACCTACCAGCGCGGCGAGCCCACCGCCGCGCTGCTGGTGGAGCTGCGGGCCGTGGGCGGCGGCGGCGCCGTGGCCCACAGCACCATCTTCGAGCCGAAGCGCGGCGCGTGGGACGCGCCCGCCGATCCGTCCTGGGCCGCGCGCCCGCTGGAAGTGCTCCTGGACGTGCCGGTGGAGGCCGGAAAGGAGTACGCCGTCCGCCTGCGCTCCGCCACCACGCGGGGGTGCTACGGCTACGCGTTCCGGCCGGGCGCTCCCGCCGCGGATGCCAACTCCTGGGTGAGCCTGGACGGGGGCGCGAGCTGGACGCAGGAGTCCGGGCAGGCGGTGGAGGTGGCGGTGAAGGTGGAGCCCGCCGCCCCCGCGAGCTGAGTGGGCGGGCCGGGGCCGGAGCCGGAGCTCCCCGACGGGAGCAACCTGTTCGCCGCCGTCCGCGGCGGCGCCGGCGCGGAAGCCGTCGCCCGGGCGTACGCCCGGGCCGGGTGGCCGGTGCGGGCGTGCGGATGGACGGAGTGGGAGGCGCGCTGCACCTTCGCCGAGCTGGTGGTGGAGGGAATCGACCCCGTGCTGGTGCACGGGCTCGTGGCGGACGTGGCCGCCAACGCCGATCGGGCCGTGGCGCCGCTGCGGGACGCCGGGATCCCCTTCCGCGCCGAGTGCTACGACGCCGGCGGCGCGCTCCTGGCGGAGCTGCGCTGGCCGCCGGGGTGACGCCGGCCCCGCGCCGTTGTAGAATGTCGTACAACACAGATCGGCCGGGCGGGAGCCCGGCCGCTCAACTCTCGTCCGGAGAATCCATGTCGAAGCAGCGCTCGATGATCGCCGACCTCCTGGAGGGGAAGGTCCAGCCGGGGGAGCGGGTGGTCGTGCAGGGGTGGGTGCGCACCCGCCGCGACTCCAAGGCCGGGATCTCCTTCGTCAACGTGCACGACGGCTCGTGCTTCGACGCCATCCAGGTGGTGGCCGGCGGCGACCTCCCCAACTACGCCGCCGAGGTGCAGCGCCTCACCGCCGGCTGCTCGGTGACCGTCGCGGGCGAGCTGGTGGCCACGCCCGGACGCCCGCAGCCGGTGGAGGTCAGGGCCGAGTCGGTGGAGGTGGTGGGGTGGGTGGACGACCCCGAGACCTACCCCATCCAGCCCAAGCAGCACTCCTTCGAGTTCCTGCGCGAGGTGGCCCACCTGCGGCCGCGCACCAACACCTTCGGGGCGGTGGCGCGCGTGCGGCACGCGCTCGCCATGGCCACCCACCGCTTCTTCCACGAGCGGCGCTTCTTCTGGGTGCACACCCCCATCATCACCACCAGCGACGCCGAGGGCGCCGGGCAGATGTTCCGGGTGTCCACGCTGGACCTGGTGAACCTGCCGCGCACCCCCGGCGGCGAGGTGGACTTCGCCCAGGACTTCTTCGGCGCGGGCGCCAGCCTCACCGTTTCCGGGCAGCTCAACGTGGAGGCGTACTGCCAGGCGCTCTCCAACGTGTACACCTTCGGGCCCACCTTCCGCGCCGAGAACTCCAACACCTCGCGCCACCTGGCCGAGTTCTGGATGATCGAGCCGGAGGTGGCCTTCGCCGACCTGTCCGACAACGCGCAGCTGGCCGAGGAATTCGTCAAGTACATCTTCCGCGCCCTGCTGGAGGAGCGCGGCGACGATATGAAGTTCTTCGACGACCGCATCCAGAAGGGCGTCGTGGAGCGGCTGGAGCGGCTGGTGGACTCGTCGTTCGAGCGCATGACGTACACCCAGGCGGTGGCCGCGCTGGAGGGCTCCGGCAGGAAGTTCGAGTTCCCGGTGGCCTGGGGGCTCGACCTCCAGTCCGAGCACGAGCGCTGGCTCACCGAGGAGCACGTGGGCGGCCCCATCGTGGTCACCGACTACCCCAAGGACATCAAGTCCTTCTACATGCGCATGAACGACGACGGCCGCACCGTGGCCGCCATGGACGTGCTCGCCCCCGGCATCGGCGAGATCATCGGCGGCTCGCAGCGCGAGGAGCGGCTGGACGTGCTGGACGCGCGCATGGACGAGATGCGGCTGCCCCGGGAGTCGTACTGGTGGTACCGCGACCTGCGCCGCTACGGCACGGTGCCGCACGCCGGGTTCGGGCTGGGGTTCGAGCGCGCCGTCATGTACGCCAGCGGCATGGCCAACATCCGCGACGTCATTCCGTATCCGAGGACGCCCGGCAGCGCCGAGTTCTGATTCTGATTCGACTGCAACGGATTTGAACTGCGGCCGCATGCGCGTGGGGCGTGCCCCTCGCTGGCGCTCGGGTCAGGCTGCGCGCTGCGTAGGGAACGATACTACCGTTCCCTACGCAGCCGAGCCCCGGCAAACCGCCGCCGGGTCTCGGCCCTCCGGGCGCGCATCCCTCACGCGGGCTCCCGCGCGGCTTGCCATTTCACCTCGTTTGACGCATCTATGCACCCCGGCCGGCATTCGTCCGCGCCGCGCCGCCATTCCGTGTCTTCCACGTCCTTTTCGCCTTCCGCTCCCATGCACCGACGCACGCTCGCCCGCAGAGCCGCTCCCTTCGCGCTCGCCATCGCTCTCCTCGCCTGCCTGGCGCCCGACGCCTCCGCCCAGCAGCGCTACCCCCGCGAGCCGGTGTGCGGCGAGCGCCCGGCGGGGGCCTTTCCCGGCACGGCGAGCTACGCTCCCGGGCTGGACACCATGGCCGCCGTCCTCCGGGTGGTCGCGAGGAGCGCCGTGCAGCAGCCGCCGGTCGGCGTGTTCCTGCTGACCACCGACAGCGCCGGCGCCAACCCCGGCGTGCAGGTGCTCGGGAGCAACCTCCCCGAGCCCGCCCAGCAGCGGCTCCTGGCGGTCGCCAACGCGTACCTGGACTCGCACCCGCGGCCGGAGCGCATGTTCTTCTGGGTGGACCTGGGCGGCGGCGGGGAGCTCCCCGCGGACCACCCCGTCCGGTTCTGCCTTCCCCACATCCGCAACCTGGCCGTCGTCCGCAGCTACCTGCAGATGGCCGCCCAGATGGAGTCCAGCTACGAGGGGATGGGCGACGCGGGCACACGGGGCTCCCGCGTGGGGAGCGTGGACCTGCTGGTGGACCGCGCCGGCACCGTGCTGTGGGCCGGCGTCGGCGAGACCAGCGGGTCCAAGCCGGTGGACGACTATTACCTGTTCATCGCAATGCAGATGAAGTTCACCCCCGGCACCATCGACGGCGGGCCGCGCGTGTTCCGCGAGCAGCTCCGCATGACGATCTCCGCGTATTGAGGACGGATACGGCTGGGGATTCGGGCGTGCCCCCGGCTGGCGCCGGGGTCGGGCTTCGGCTCCGTAACGCACGATAAAACTGTGCGTAACGGAGTCGAGACCCGGCGGAAACTGCCCCGCCGGGTCTCGCCCCTCCGGGCCGAAATCCCTCACGCGACAGGCCCCCTCCCCCCGGCCGACCACCAACACCAGAGCCCGCCGGAGCTCACGCTGTTGGCCCCCACTCCCAGAATTGGGAGTGGGTGGCGAGCCTTACGCGAGCCGGGTGAGGGCCGCC
>JBEVLE010000303.1:0-7570 GCA_040509335.1 Longimicrobiaceae bacterium
GGGGTGTGAGGCAGGCCCGCCCCGGCGGTGGGGCGCCGGCGCCGCAGCCCGGGGGCGGCGGCGCGCCCGGGCATTCCCGTTTTCCGCAGGCGGCGCGCGGGTTTCCGCCCCGCGCGGCGCGCTGCCCGAAACTTGAAGTAGGGCGGGCGGCGGCCGGGATCGGCCCGGCCGGCACCGATCAACCCATTGCAAAAAGGAGCGGCGATGTACCGCCGAACGATCTTCGTTCTGGTCGTCGTCCTGCCGGCCCTGATACAGCCCCTCAAGGCGCAGGACACCGCGACCGTCACCGACCGCCAGCTTCGCCAGCGGCTGGACTACGCGCTGAACGACACGCGCAGGTCCATCGAGGAGCTGACCGAGTTCCTCGCCCGGATGCAGACGCTGCGCGCCGCCGTCGACGCCCGCATCGCGCGCGACAGCCTCGCCCCGCGGCCCACCACCGGCACGTCGCGTCCGCCGGTCACCAACACGGGCCCGACGCCCCCGGGCACGGACCGCGAGCCCACAACGCCGGCCGCGGCGAGCGCGCTGGTGTACCGGCACGACTTCACCGACCGGACGATCGGGGAGTTCGGGCAGTGGGGCGGCTACACCCCCAAGCCGGTGAGCGTCATCGCCGACCCCACCGGCTCCGGGCGCGGCAACGTGGCCAGGATCGTCTACGAGCGCGACCCGGCCGGGGGCGGCTCCCGCGACGTCAACGGCGGCATGTACGCGCACCCCAACCCGCCGGGCGGACACCCGGAGGGCGTCGGCTTCGGCGACCGCGTCTACTTCCAGGGTGACTTCTACATCCCCAGCTACCCCGCGGGCAACACGCCCAGCCGGCTGTCGCAGGTCCAGCGCAAGCTGACGTACCTCAAGTTCGGGAGCCCCGCGGCCCGGTCGGGCGGGCTGTTCCCGGTGCTGTGGGGGCGGACCGACGGGAGCGGGATGGACCTGTCGCTGGTGACGGAGAACAACGTCACGGCGGTGCCGACCAACGTGGACGGCCTGGCGTTCGTGCGCTGGAACACGTGGTACCGCATGGGGCTGGAGATGATCGTCAACCACCAGGGGGTCGCGGACGGAACCATCCGCCTGTGGCTCAACGACGCGCTCATCTACGAGGGCAAGAACCTGGAGATCTTCGTCGGGGGCTCCAACGGCGCGTCGGCCTTCATCTACGAGTGGGGGATCGGCAACCAGGAGCAGTGGGCGGAAAACGAGCCCGTGCCGATGAAGAACTACCGGCTGTGGGACAACATCGAGTTCCGCACTGCCCGTCCGTAGACGGCGGCGGGGAACGAAGGAGGCCCCCGGCGGAAACCACCGCCGGGGGCCTTTTCGCGCCGGGGGCCGCCCGTCAGCGGCCCCGCAGCCAGTCCAGCGTCTCGCGCAGCGCGGGGAGCGGGTCGGAAAGGCGGAACACCTCGTCGCGGCTGCCGGGTCCGAAGGCGGCCACGAACCGCGCCACCGCGCCGCCCAGCCCCGGCGCGTCCTCGGCCAGGGCCAGCTCCTCGCGCGAGCGGCGCGCCCGCGCGATGAGGTGGTCCACCTCGCCCCAGGTCCAGCGCAGCCGCACCCCGGTGCGGTAGGCGAGCACCGGCCGCGGCCTGCGTCCGGCGGCGGCCTCCAGGAGCAGGGCTGGAAAGTCCACCCCGGCGTCCAGGGCGAGCTGGAGCGACCCCCAGAAGCGCCCGTTGATCTCCATGATGTAGGGCGTGCCGGTGGCGGCGTCCACCTTGTACTCCACCATCGCCACCCCCCGCCAGCCGAAGGCGCGCAGCAGCGCCACGGAGCGCTCCAGGAGGTCCGGGTCCAGCGGGTGGCTCTCGCGGTACACGCTCACCCCGCCCGAGGGCGGCTTTTCGCGGATGCGGCGGTGGGAAAAGGCGGCGACCACCTCGTCCTCCCACAGCAGCACGAAGATCCCCACCCCCGGCCCCACGATGCGCTCCTGGAGGAGCACCGGGTAGGCACCCTCCGGCAGCGCGTCCAGCTCCGCCCGCAGCGCCGCCGCGTCGCGCACGTGCGCCACCGCGGACTTGGAGCGCGCCCCGTTCTCCTGGACCACGGAGCGCGAGGGCTTAAGCACCAGGGGAAACCTCATCCCCACCGCGTCCAGCTCCCGCGCCTCCGCCGCGCTCCCGATCCGCCGCTGCTCCGGCACCCCGATCCCCACGGCGCGCGCGGCCTCCATCACCGCGGCCTTGTCGCAGATCCGCTCGAACTCGGCGAGGCCGGCGAAGGGGACCCGCGCCCCAAGCGTGTCGCGCTCCGGGAGCACCGCCAGCAGCGACGGCTCGGTGATGGGAAGGACCACGTCCACCCCGTGCCGGCGAACCAGCTCCCGCAGCGCCGCCACGTACCCGGCGGGTTCGCGGAGCGGGTCGGGGACCGTGGCGTGGGCGCGGCACCCGCGCGAGGCGCCCGCCAGCGAGCGGGGGCGGGCGGAGCACGCGTACACCGTGTGCCCGGCGCGCGCGAGCGAGCGGACCGCGGCGAGCGCGGCGCGCTGCTCGCCGTCGGTGACCAGGACGACGGCCACGCTACACCGCCGCCGGGGCCGCCGCGCCGGGGGCCGGGGCGCGCCCGGCGAGCCCCAGCGCGTCGCGGTACACCGCCTCGTAGCCGGCGACCATCGCCTCGGTGCTGAACTCCCGCTCCACCCGCGCCCGTCCGGCCCGCGACATCCGCGCGCGCCGCTCCGGGTCGCCGGCCAGGGCGTGGATGGCGTCGGCGAGCGCCGCCGGGTCGCGGGGGGGCACCAGCACGCCGCTGACGCCGTCCTCCACGATCTCCTCCGGGCCGCCGCAGCGCGTCGCCACCGTGGGTACCCCGCAGGCGAGCGCCTGCACCGTGGAAAGCGAGAAGCCCTCCGCGTGCGAGCTGAGGGCGTACAGGTCCAGGGCGCGCAGGATCGCCGGTACGTCCTCCCGGAAGCCGGTGAAGTGCACCCGGTCGCGCAGCCCGAGCCCGTCGCGCAGGGCCAGCAGGTCGTGGTGCATCTGCCCGCGGTTGTCGCCCACCACCACGAAGCGGTAGGCGTCGGAGCGGTCCCGCAGCAGGGCGGCGGCGCGGAGCAGGTCGGGGTACGCTTTTGCGGTGCGCAGGTTGCCCACCGCGCCCACCAGCAGCTGCCCGGGCTCCACGCCCAGCTCCCGCCGCAGCCCCGCGTCCGTGCCGGGGCGGAAGGCGCGGGCGTCGATCCCGTTGTGGATCACCCGCGTGCGGGCCGGCTCCAGCCGGTTGCCCTCCAGCACGCTGCGGCGCAGAGACTCCGACACGAACACCACGCGGTTCCTGCGGCGGTCGATGATGCGGAACTTGGCCGCGCGGTACGACTCGTCCGGGGCCACGTCGGCCTGGCCGTGGAAGGTGCAGACCACCGGCACGCCGCCGAGCCGCCCGGCCAGGCTCCCGTACACGCTGGGCCCCAGCAGGTGGGCGTGGATCAGCTCCACCCGGTGGCGGCGCACGATCCCCAGCAGGGCGCGCAGGTAGCCCAGGTCGAACGCCCCCTGCGGCGGGACGATCAGCGCGTCGATCCCGGCCGGCCGCAGCGCCTCCGACAGCCACCCCGCCTCGGAAACCGCGACCACCGGGCGCCAGCGCTCCCGGTCCAGACCGGTCGCCAGGTTGAAGAGGATGGTCTCCGCCCCGCCCGGGCCCGCCATGTCGATGAGGTGGAGTACGGTTCGGGGCCGTGCGCCGCGCGGCTCGGTCAATGCTCGGGCTCCGGTGAAGCGGGTGCGGGAGGTGGACGGCCATGGTGCCGGCGCCCGCCCCGAGGGCAGGGGGCATGCCGGAACCTCGCCGCGCCAGCGAGCCCTCGCAAGCCCACGGCTGCGGCTGCGGCGCCGCACCGCGCCGCCCGCTCCCCCTGTGGCGCCGGTGCCGCTGGGGTGTTGTGCGGGTGCAACACGGGCGTGGCGCGCGGCGGCATCGCCGGGCGTGCGGCGGCCCGCCAACTCCGCTCCCGGAGCCCGTGGGGGAGCCCGGCGCACTTTGCGGCGGGCACGGAACAGCGTATGCTAACTGCCCCGCGGGCGCCGCCTCGGCGCGGCCGCCCGCCTTTCCGCCCGGCCCTCACCTCCACGGGTGCACCGGAGCACTCGTCCGCAGCAGACAGGGACCTTCGGCGTTCATGACCGGCAAGACAAAGAGCCTGGGGAAGCAGTCGGCGATCTACGGGGCGGGGATCGTCCTGGGGAAGCTCGCCAGCTTCATCATGCTCCCCGTGTACACCCGCTACCTCACCCCGGCGGACTACGGGGTGCTGGAGCTGCTTTCCATGACGATCGACGTGATCGGGATGATCGCGGGGATCGGCCTGGGCTCGGCGGTCTTCAAGTTCTACGCGGACGCGCAGGACACCGAGGGGAAGGCGGAGGTGATCGGCACCGCCGCCCTCAGCGCCATCGTGCTCGGCTCCGTCACGGCGGCGCTGGGGGTGCTGTTCGCGCCGCAGCTCACCCGGCTGGTGGTGGGCCCGGAGGCGGACCCGCTGTACCTGCGGATCTTCTTCTTCACCTACCTGTTCCAGACCTGCGAGCACATCCCCATGCTCCTGCTGCGGGCCCGGCAGCAGGCGGGGCGGGTGGTCACGCTCAACGTGGTGCGGCTGGTCCTCAACCTGTCGCTCAACATCCTGTTCGTGGTCCACTTCCGCATGGGGGTGCTCGGCGTGCTCCTCAGCGGCGCCATCACCGGCGCCACCATGGCCACCGGGCTCACCGCGTACCTGCTCCGGCAGGTGGGGCTGCGGTTCTCGCCGCCGCGCTTCCGGGAGATGGTCCGCTTCGGCAGCCCCATGGTGCTGTGGACGCTGGGGAGCTTCGTCCTGGTCTTTTCCGACCGCTTCTTCCTCAACCACTACCTGGGCACGGCCGAGGTCGGGATCTACTCGCTGGCGTACAAGTTCGCCTTCATGCTGAGCGCGCTCGCCTTCAACCCCTTCGACATGGTGTGGGACCCGCACCGCTACGAGGTGGCGAAGCGCTCCGACGCCCGGGAGGTGTACGCCAGGGTGTTCCTGTACCTGAACGTGGTGGTGGGGCTGGTGGGGCTGGGCATCTCGCTGTTCGTCAAGGACTTCCTCAGCGTGATGTCCGATCCCGCGTTCCTCCCGGCGTACCGCATCGTGCCGCTGCTGCTGCTGGCGCAGATGTTCTCCCACGCGGTCAGCTACTGCACCCTGGGGCTGTTCGTGACCAGCAACACCCGCGCGCTGGGGCCCATCGCCTTCCTGGCGGTGGTGTCCACCCTGGCGCTCAACTTCCTGCTGGTTTCCCGCTTCGGCGTCGTGGGGGCGACCTGGGCCACGCTGATCGCCTACGCGCTGCGCTTCGTGTGGACGTACCGCTCGGCCCAGCGGCACTACCCCATCCGCTACGGGTGGGGCGCCCTCGCCCGGCTGTACGCGATCTTCGCGGTGGCGGTGGGGCTGCGCTGGATGGTGCAGCCGGCTCACCTCCCCGGCTCCCTGGCCTGGAGCGCCGTGCTCATGCTGGCCGCGGCGGCGCTGGTGTACCGCCACACCCTGGGCCCCGCGGAGCGGAGCTGGGTGCGCGCCTTCTTCGCGCGCTACCGGTCCGGCTTCGCGCTGGGGGCTTCCCGGGCGTGAGCGCCGCGGAAGCGCCGGCCCCGCCCGCGGTGAGCATCATCGTCCCCGTGTACAATACGGCGCCGTTCGTGGCGGAAACGCTGGACTCCATCCTGGCGCAGACCTTCACGGACTACGAGATCCTGGTGGTCAACGACGGCTCCCCGGACACCGAGCTGCTGGAGCGGGTGCTGGAGCCGTACGCCGGACGCATCCGCTACCTCCGGCAGGAGAACGCGGGGGTGAGCGCCGCGCGCAACCACGCGCTGAGCGTGGCGCGGGGCCGCTTCGTGGCCATGCTGGACAGCGACGACACCTGGCACCCGGAGTTCCTGGCCGCCCACGTGGCGGTGCTGGAGGCCGACCCCTCCGTGCACGTGGTGTATCCGGACGCGGTCCGCTTCGGGGGCGGAGCGGAGCAGCGCTACTCCGAGCAGTACCCGGTGGGGGGCGACATCAGCTTTTCGCGGGTGCTCGCGCGGGAGTGCCAGGTGTACGGCGGGGTCGCCGCGCGCACCGACGCGGTGGTCGCGGCGGGGATGTACGACCCGGAGCTGCGCGCCGCCGAGGACTTCGAGCTGTGGCTGCGGATCCTGCACCGGGGCGGGCGGATCGTGTACCTGGACCGGGTGCTGGCCCGCTACCGGCACCGCCCCGGCAGCCACACCGCCAGCCCCCGCCCCCTGCTGGAAAACCTGTCGCGCGTGCTGGACAAGACCGCACGCACCATGCAGCTGGGGCCCGGCGAGCGGGAGGTGCTGGAGGGGCAGCGCGCCTGGGTGCGCTCCAGCCTGGCCCTGCTGGACGGCAAGGCCGCCTTCCGCGCCGGCGACGTGCCCACCGCCGTCCGCAAGCTGGGCGAGGTCCGGTCGCTGTCCGCCCGCCGCAACTTCAAGGTGTCCGTGGCGCTCGCGCTCCTGCGCATCGCCCCCGGCCCGCTCCGCGGGCTGTACCTGCTGCGGGAGCGGCTCGACGCGCGCCGCGCCCGCCGGACCACGGCGGGGTAGCCCCGGCACCGCCGCGCCGCACCGCGCCCCCATCCCCCCCAACACCGTTTCCCTCATGCTCGCTCGCAGGAGCCTCCCCGACCCGTACCTCCGGTGGAACCGCATGCACGGCGCACCCTTCGGCGCACCCCTGCGCGGAGAGTCGCTGCTGGAGCGCGTACTCCCCCGCTCCGCCTTCACCCGGCTGCGCGGGCCGTTCTCCATCCAGCCCAACAACAACACCCGCGCCTGGGAGTACCCGTGGGCCTTCCACGCCGCGGAGCCGCGGTCGGGGATGGACGTGCTGGAGATCGGCGGCGGCCTGGCGGGCTTCCAGTTCGTGCTTTCCCGGCTGGGGTGCCGGGTGGTCAACGTGGACCCGGGGATGGAGGCCGCCGGCGTGGGCTGGCCCTGCGACCCGGAGTCCATGCGGCGCCTGAACGGGCTCTTCGGGACCACGGTGGAGCTGCGCAACACCGTGCTGGAAAAGGCCGCGCTCCCGGACGCGTCGTTCGACCTGGTGTTCAGCATCAGCGTGCTGGAGCACCTGCCCGAGCACGAGATCGCGGCCGCCGTGCGCGAGGCCTTCCGGGTGCTCCGCCCCGGCGGCCGCCTGGTGATGACGGTGGACCTGTTCCTCAACGTGCGGCCGTTCACCGCCGAGGAGCGCAACCGCTACGGTACCAACGTGGACCTGCGCTGGCTGCTGGAGCAGGCGCCCTTCCGGCTGGAGCAGGGCGAGCCCGCCGAGCTGTACGGCTTCGACGAGTTTTCCTCCGAGCGGGTGCTGGCCCGCCTGGACGAGCTGCTCGTGGGCGAATACCCGGCCGCCGCGCAATGCCTGGTCCTGCGGAAGCCCTGAGCGCCGCCCCCGCCGGGCCGCCGCGGGGCGGGGCGGGCGGGCACGTGCTCTTCCTGGCCAAGCAGTTCCCCTGGCCGCTCAACGTGGGCGCGCGCCAGCGCTCCTTCCACGTGGCGCGGGGGCTGGCGCGCG
>JBEVLE010000304.1:0-2922 GCA_040509335.1 Longimicrobiaceae bacterium
CACTCCGGCGAAGGGAGACCCGCCGGCTGTTTGGCGGGGCTCCCGGAGCCCGCGCAGGAGACCGGCAGCAGTACCGCCGGGCTCCGGAGCGGTCCCTACACCAAAGCCGCTCAGTACCACTGCACCAGGTCGATCCCCCGGTAGTAGTGCTTGAGGATCTCCTGGTACCCGTGCCCCTTTTCCGCCATGCCCACGGCGCCGGTCTGCGACATGCCCACCCCGTGCCCGAACCCGCCGCCGTACGCCCGGAAGCCCGTCACCTCGCCGGTCTGCCTGTCGGTCACCGGCTCGATGAAGAACAGCGTGCTCAGCAGGCTGGTGGGCGTGCCCGTGGCGCTGATGTACTTGAGCGAGGAGCGGATCCGGTCCTTGGTGTCCACGAAGGTGCCGGCCTCGGTGACGTACTCGATGCGCAGCACGCGGCCGGAGGGCCCGCGCTCCGGGGTCTCGATGGCGAGCACCCGGCCCACCGGCTGCCCGGCGTACGCCGAGACCACCTGGCTGATCTCGTCGGCGGTCCACTCGAAGGTCCAGCGGTGGAAGCGCGCCCAGTCCGACTCGAAGTCGCCCTCGCGGGCGGCGCGCAGCGAGGCCGGGTTGGCGTGCGCCCGGAACACCTCCAGCGAGGGGACGTGCTGCATCGCCCGGCCGCGCTCGTGGTCCGGCACGCCGCGCAGGTAGCTGGCCGGCGCCGCCTGGTACGCTTCCTCGTTGTCGGCGGTGTGGCCGCCGGTGGTGGAGGAGTACAGCGCGGTGATCAGCCGGGTCGTGCCGGCGCCGTCCACGTACGTCGCCACGATCCCGGAGGTCTCGTCCACGGCGCGGTTGGAGAGCGGGTGCTCGTCCTGGAAGCCGCCGTACACCTGGTCGGAGGTGGTGGGGAGCAGGTCGTAGCCCTCGGTGGCGCGCTTGCCCAGCCCGCTGATGGCGTAGGTGCGCGCCGCGACGGCCTGCGCCTTGAGCGCTTCCAGCTCGGGGAAGGCGACGGGGCCCAGCTCGCGCGGGACGACGCCGTACAGGTACTCCTCCATGGGGAGCTCGTTGACGCCCGCCAGGGCGCCGGCGCTGCGGACCACCTCGGCCACGCCGCGGTACTGGCGCACGGCGGCGGGGGTGCCGATGACCACCCGCCCGCTCAGCGGCCGCACCACCACCGGGCCGCTGGACGCGACGGTGCCGCCCGCGCGGGCGATGTCGTAGCGGAGCACGCCGGTGGAGATGGTGATGGTGCGCCAGAAGGCGTCGGCGGGGACCTCGGGGATGGCGGCGCGGACCTGCGCCTTGACCGTGGCCTCCGCCGCGGTGTTGGCGGGGAGCGGGCGCTCGCCGATGTACACGCGCCAGCAGTTGCTGGTGGCGAAGAACTCGGTGAAGGTGGGGAAGCCCGCCGCGGTGCCCTTGCCCAGCAGGACGTCGCGGTTGGCGGGGGTGGTGCACGACACCTGGAGGCGCCGGCTGCTGGTGGTGACCACGCCGGAGCCCAGCGTCACGTCGAACTGCTCGGCGCTCCCCGTGAACAGCGTGGCGCCGGTGGTCTTGTTGACCGCCTGGAAGTCGCCCGTGCCGCCCACGCGCACCGTGGCGGCGCCGGTCGTCACCCCGATGCGGATGCTCTGCCCCACGGCCAGGGCGGAAAAGGCGTCGCCCGTGTCGCCGGGGCCGTCCTCGCTGGTGGTCAGGTCCACGAACACCTCGCCGGTGTCCGGCTCCTCGCCCACGCTGAAGCGTCCGGCGCCCGCGGAGGAGGGCGCCACGGGGTTCCGGTCCGAGCACGCGGCCGCGGCCAGGGCCAGGACGAGGAGGCCCGCACGCAGCGGGACGCGGGGGATGCGGTGGCGCATGCAACTCTCCGGGTGGGGGGTGGCGGAAAACCCGACAGGCACTGCTGGAGGCCCGGGATTCTGGCCCTAAAACGTGTGTTTGTCAAGCGTTCGCGGGCTTCGCCGCGCGCCCCGGACGTACGCCATGCTTGCCAACCCGTAACCCGCCGGTTACACTATCCCGCATGGACGTCCCCGCCGCCATCGCCGATCCCGTACGCCGGGAGATCATGGTGCTGCTCCGCGATCGCACGATGACCGCCGGGGAGATCGCGGAGTGCTTCGACATCAGCCGGCCCGCCGTGAGCCGGCACCTGCGCGTGCTCCGCGAGTGCGGGCTGGTGGCCGACGAGGTGCGGGGGCGCGAAAGGCTGTACCGGCTCGACACGACCCCGCTGGCGCCGCTGGAGGCGTGGCTGGCGCAGCTCCACGACCGCTGGTCCGGTCCCCTGGACGCCCTGGAGACCGAGGTGTACCGCACCCGGCGCGACCGCCGCGCCTCCCCTTCCCCTCCCCAGGAGAAAACGGCATGAGCCCCACCCCATCCGGCCGCCTGCTCCGCACCCCCCAGGGCCGCGACCTCGTGGTCGTCCGCACCTTCCGCGCGCCCATCGAGGACGTGTGGGCCAGCATCACCGAATCCGAGCGCACGGCCCGCTGGTTCGGCTCGTGGACCGGGGAGCCCGGCCCCGGCCGCACCATCCAGATGACCATGGGGTTCGAGGAGGGGACGACCCCCACGGACGTGACCATCGAGGCGTGCGAGCCCCCCCGGCACCTGGCCCTGCGCACGCACAGCTCGTACGGGAGCTGGCACATGGAGGCGCACCTGGCCGAGGCGGACGGCGTGACGGAGATGCGCTTCACCCACCACCTGGGCGACGCGGACAAGGTGGGCGACGTGGGCCCGGGGTGGGAGTACTACCTGGACATGCTGGTGGCTTCCCGCGACGGCGCCCCGCTCCCCAAGTGGGACGACTACTACCCGGCGCAGAAGGAGTACTACCTGGCGCAGGAAGCGGAGGGGGCGGGAGCGCCGGGCTGACGCCTGGGAGGCGACGGGCGGTGCACGAGGAAGGGCCCGCGGCCGGGAGGTCGCGGG
>JBEVLE010000305.1:0-11752 GCA_040509335.1 Longimicrobiaceae bacterium
GAGGGATTTCGGCCCGAAGGGGCGAGACCCGGCGGCAGTTTGCCGGGGCTCGACTCCGTTACGCACGGTTGTTTCGTGCGTTACGGAGCCGAAGCCCGACCCCGGCGCCAGCCGGGGGCACGCCCAACCCCGCCGTCACAAGCCGTTCCGTCGTTTTTGGACGGACCTTCCCCCGGGTAGTATATTAGGTTTCAACCCACGTAGGACCACAGTCCCGTGCCCTCCGTCTCCCGCAACGTCACCGCAGTGTCGCGCACCGCCCTCGCCCGCACCTACCGGCCGCGCACCTTCGCGGAGGTCGCCACCCAGGAGCACGTCTCGGAAACGCTCCGGGCGGCCGTCCAGCGCGACCGCGTCGCCCACGCGTACCTGTTCTGCGGGCCGCGCGGGGTGGGAAAGACCACGCTGGCGCGCGTGCTGGCCATGGCGCTCAACTGCGCCGACCGGGGCGCGGACGGAGAGCCGTGCGGCGTCTGCGACTCGTGCCAGAAGATCTGGGCGGGGCGGACCTCGCTGGACGTGGTGGAGATCGACGCCGCCTCCAACCGCGGCGTGGACGACGCGCGCGACCTGCGCGAGCGGGCCATGTACTCCCCGTCCGAGGAAGACCGCTTCAAGGTCTACATCATCGACGAGGCGCACATGCTCACCCGCGAGGCGTGGAACGCACTCCTCAAGATCCTGGAGGAGCCGCCTCCGCGGGTGATCTTCGTGTTCGCCACCACCGAGCCGCAGAAGATCCAGCAGGCCGCGCCGCCCATCCTGTCGCGCTGCCAGCGCTTCGACTTCCGGCGCATCGGCACCACGGACCTGGTGCGGCGGCTGCGCGAGGTGCTCGCCGCCGAGGGGATCCAGGCCGCCGACGAGGTGCTCCTCCCCATCGCCCAGAAGGCGGACGGGGGGATGCGCGACGCCCTGTCGCTGCTGGACCAGGTGCTGTCCTTCACCGAGGGGACGCCCACCGCCGAGGACGTGCGGCGCGTGCTGGGGCTGGTGGGGAGCGAGCTGTACCTGGAACTGTTCGACGTCATCGCCGAGCGGCGCCACGCGGACGTGTTCCGCTTCGTGGCGCGGCTGCTGGAGGACGGGTACGACTTCACCGAGTTCTACCGCGGGCTGGCCGACTTCATCCGCGCGCTCCTCATCGTCAAGCTGGAGGGCGCCGACGCGGCCGAGGTGCGCGACGACCTGCGCGGCGTGATGGGGGCGCTCGCCGGGCGGTTCGCCGCGGGCGACCTGCTGCGTATGCTCGCGCAGGTGGCCGAGCTGGACGCGGACGGGCGCTTCCGCAAGAGCGGCGAGCAGCGCATCCTCATCGAGCTGCTCCTGCTGCGCTTCGCCTACCTGGAGCGCACCGTCACCCTGGAGGAGGTGCTCGCCGCCGTGGCCGGAAACGGCGGCGCCTCCGCCGCGCCACCGGGAAACGCATCGGGCGGGCGGGCGGCCGCTGAGGCCCCGCCCGTCCGCCGCAACCCCGTCGCACCTCCCTCCACCCAGGCCGCTCCCTCCGCGCCGCCCCCGCAGCGCCCGGAGGCGCCCGCCCGCCCGGAGCCGCGGCCTTCGCCCGCGGCCGTCGCGGTGCTCCCTGTGCCGGAGCCCGTCGCGGTGCCCGCGCAGGAAGCGCGGGCCGCCGCCCCGGAGCCGGAGACCGCGCCCGCCGCCCCGGAGCCGGCCGCGGCGGCGCCGCCGCCCCCCCAACCGGAGCCCGAGCCGCTGCCGCCGGCGGACGGGCCGCTGGACCCGGTGCAGCTGCGCCGCGCGTGGAAGTCGCTGATGGAGGATGGCGAGGGGATGCCGCCCGGCGTGCCGTTCCTTCTCAAGTCCGCGGCGGTCGCCGGCGGGCCCGCGGGCGAGGTGCGGGTCACGGTGCCGCCCGCGTCGCCGGTGCTGGACCGGCTCTCGACCCCGGCGGCGCGCAAGCCGCTGGAGGAAGCGCTGGGGCGGCGGCTGGGGCGGCGGGTGTCGCTGGCGTTCACGCAGGGGCAGCAGGACGCCGGCGGTGGCGGTGGCGGCGGCGGCGGCGGCACCGGCAGCGGGCGGATCACCGCGGAAAGCGCCCGGCGCGACCGCCTGCGGCGGCTCACCGAGGAGGAACCACTCCTCGCCGTCGCGGTACAGGAGTGGGACCTCGAGCTGGTCGACTAGGGGCGCGCACCCCTGCCCGCGGACCCGGCGGTCCGTCACTTGCGGGCGGTGCGCGCCCGTCCCTATTTTGCGCGACTTTCAGCCCCGCGGCTTCATGGCAGAGATGAACAACTTTCAGCAGATCCTGGAGATGGGCCAGCAGGTCCAGGCCCGCCTCACCCAGCTCCAGAGCGAGCTGGGGCAGAAGACCGTGTCCTCTTCCAGCGGGGGCGGGATGGTGACCGCCACGGCCGACGGCAAGGGCCGCATCCGCGGGCTCAAGATCGACCCCAGCGTGGTGCAGGGCGGCGACGTGGAGATGCTGGAGGACCTGGTCCTGGCGGCCGTGTCCGAGGCCCAGAACCGCGCCCAGCAGCTGTACGAGGAAGAGGTGAGGAAGCTTTCGGGCGGGTTCCCGATGCCGTTCCAGCTCCCCGACCTGTAAGCGCGGCGGGATCCCGGATTGTCGGTCATCGACGACCTGGCGGGCGAGCTGTCCCGCCTCCCCGGCATCGGCCGGAAGACGGCGCTGCGGCTCACCTTCCACCTGCTCAAGGCTCCCCCCGAGGAGGCCCAGCGCCTCGCCCGGGCCATCGTCGCCGTGCGCGAGCGGGTGCGCGCGTGCTCGCGCTGCGGCAACCTGTCGGAGCGCGAGACCTGCGCCATCTGCGAGAGCCCGCGCCGCGACGCCGCGACGCTGTGCGTGGTGGAGGAAGCGTCCGACGTCACCGCCATCGAGCGCACGGGCGAGTTCCGCGGGACGTACCACGTCCTGGGCGGGCACCTGTCGCCGCTGGACGGCGTGGGCCCGGCGGAGCTCAACATCGAGGCGCTGCTGGCGCGCCTGGGCGCCGGTTCGCAGGTGCGCGAGGTGGTGGTCGCCACCAACCCCTCGGTGGAGGGCGAGGCGACCGCGCTGTACCTGCACAAGCTCATCTCCCCCCTGGGGATGCGGGTCACCCGCATCGCGCGGGGGCTCCCCATCGGCGGCGACCTTGAGTACGCGGACGGGGTCACCATCGCCGAAGCGCTGAACGCCCGCCGCGAGATGTAGGGCCGCGGGCGGCGCGCCATTTCCCCGCGCCCCACCATTCGTTAGCTTGTCTCCGACATCCGAAGCCAGCTCCGTGCCGATCTACACCGGGCGTATGGAAACCAGGCAGATCCTGCGAACCACCGGTTTCACCATCCTGGCGGTCGCCGCGGCCGCGGCGCTGGGCGCGCTCCTCGTGCGCGACCAGATCAGCCGCCACCAGCGCGACCTGTTCAGCCCGCACCCGCTGCGGCGCCTGGCCGCGCTCGGGTACCTGGGCGGCAGGCCGGCGAACATCGACACCGTCCTCCTGCTGCGCGACTTCATCGCCTGGGAGTCGCGCCCGCTGCTGCGCCGCCGCGCCTCCGCGCTGCTGGCGCGCCTGGAGGACACCCTCGCCACCCGGCCCGTCCCCCTGGAGGCACGCTGATGGCCGGCGCCGCGAGCTGGTCCTTCGAGGAGCGCGACTTCCACCGGATCGAGCGCCTCCTGCAGGGCTTCCTGTACGAGTCCAACGTGCGCTGCACCCTGCTGGTGGACCGCACCGGGCAGCTCGTCGCCACGGTGGGCGAGCAGCCGGAGTTCGATTCGGTGGCCTTCGCCTCGCTGGCCGCCGCGGACTTTTCCGCCAACGACCAGCTCGCCGCCATGATCGGCGAGAACGAGTTCTCCTCGCTCTTCCACCAGGGGGAGAAGGAGTCCATGTACCTGGCGGACGTGGCGAAGCGGGTGATCCTGGTGGTCCTTTTCGACAACCGCACCACGCTGGGGATGGTGCGGGTCAAGGTGAAGAACGTGGTCCGCGAGCTGAGCGGGATCTTTCAGGAGATGTTCGACCGGTATGCATCCAGCCAGTCCCGCCCGCACCTGGAAACGTCGTTCGTCGACGAGGCCGAGGACGAGATCGACCGCCTTTTCGGGGATCTCTAGGAGGAAACGGCCATGTCGATGATCAACTACGCGTCCCGCGAGATCAACTGCAAGATCGTCTACTACGGTCCCGGGCTCTGCGGCAAGACGACCAACCTGGAGTACATCTTCGAGAAGGTGGCGCCCAACACGCGGGGGAAGCTGATCTCCCTGGCGACGGAAACCGAGCGCACCCTGTTCTTCGACTTCCTCCCGGTGGACCTGGGCTCCATCCGCGGCTTCAAGACGCGCTTCCACCTGTACACGGTTCCCGGGCAGGTGTACTACAACGCCTCCCGCAAGCTGATCCTCAAGGGGGTGGACGGGGTGGTGTTCGTGGCCGACAGCCAGGTGGAGCGGCTGGACGCGAACATCGAGTCCATGCACAACCTGTACGACAACCTGGCGGAGTACCAGCTGGACCTGCGGGAGATCCCCTTCGTGATCCAGTACAACAAGCGGGACCTCCCCAACATCTCGTCCTTGCAGGAGCTGGAAGAGCAGCTGAACCCCGGCCGCGTGCCCACCTTCGAGGCGGTGGGGGTGCGCGGGATCGGGGTGTTCGACACGCTCAAGGCGGTGAGCAAGTCGGTCATCAAGTCGCTGAGCTGAGGGGAGCCACGGGGTGCGCGGGATGAACCTTCCCAATCTGATCACCCTCGGCAGGATCGTTCTCGCCCTGGTCCTCGTGCCCCTCCTGTTCGTGGACGGCTTCGGGGAGCGCATCGCGGCGTGGATCATCTTCCTGGTCGCGGCCTTCTCGGACCTGTGGGACGGGCACCTGGCCCGCTCGCAGGGGCTGATCACCGACCTGGGCAAGCTGCTGGATCCCCTCGCGGACAAGCTCCTCCTCGCCGCCACCTTCATCCCGCTCTACCTGGTTTCCCACAGCGGCCGGCCGGACGCCGCCTTTCCCTGGTTCGGGGGCGTGCTCCCGCTGTGGATCGTGCTGGTGATCTTCGGGCGGGAAGCGTTCATCACCGTGTTCCGCAGCTACGCGGCGCGGCGCGGGGTGGTGCTCGCCGCGGGCAAGGCGGGAAAGTACAAGGCGGTCTGCCAGAACTTCGCCATCGGCGCGGCGATCCTGTGGTACGCGCTGCACAGCAAGGCGCGCGCGGACGGGTGGAGCGGCCCGCTGTGGGACGGCTGGCAGAAGTTCCACTTCGGCTTCGCGGTGGTGGCGCTGTCGGTGGCGGTGTTCCTCACCGTGTACTCGCTGGTGGTGTACATGCGCAGCTTCCGCACGCTGGACCTGGGGAAGCGGTAGCGTGGGCGCCGCGGCGGCGGAGGGGAGCGCCGGCACCTTCGCGGGCGCGGACGGCCTCCTCCTGCACGCCCACGCCTGGACGGCCCCGGAGCCGCGCTCCGCGCTCCTGGTGGCCCACGGGCTGGGCGAGCACGCCGGCCGCTACTCCACCCTCGCCGCGGAGCTGGTCGCCCGCGGCGTTTCCGTGTACGCCCCCGACCACCGCGGCCACGGCCGCTCCCCCGGGACGCGCGGCCACGTCAGTCGCTTCGCGGAGCTCGTGGACGACTTCGAGGCGTTCCGCCGCCACGTAGCCGCCGGCCTCCCGAGCGGCCTCCCCGTGTTCCTGCTGGGCCACTCGCTGGGCGGGCTGGTCGCCATCCGCCACCTGGAGGAGCACCCGGGCGCGGGCTGGGCCGGCGCCGTGCTTTCCGCGCCGCTGCTGGGGGTTGCGCTCCGCCCGCCCGCGTGGAAGACGTCGCTTGCAGGCCTCCTGTCGCGCCTGCTCCCCGCGCTGCGGCTGTCCAACGGCATCGACCCCGCCGACCTGTCCACCGACGAGGCGGTAGTGGCGGCGTACCGCGCGGACCCGCTGGTGCACCCCTGGATCACGCCGCGCATGTACACCGAGATGCAGGCGGCCATGCGGCTCGCCGTGGAGCGGCGGGACCGCATCCGCGCGCCGCTGCTGTTCGTGGTGCCGGGGGACGACCGCATCGTCCTTGCGGACGCGGCCGAGGCGTTCGCCCGGGGCGTGGCGGGCGGGGCGGAGGTGCGCCGCTTCCCCGGCTTGCGCCACGAGTCGCTCAACGAGCGGGAGCGCGCGACCGTGGTGGCGGGGATCGTGGAGTGGATGGCCGGCCGCATCCCCGTGTAGCTGCCAGAATGGCCGGGGCGGCTGGCACGTGCATTGCCCCTGGAACCCCTGTTTCTGCGCGACCCGGGCTCCTCCCGGCGGCCGCGCACGCCACGACGATTCCATCCTCCTTTTCGAGATGAAGAAGCACGACGCAGACGCCACCGCCGAGCAGGCCGCCGGGTTCGCGGCCCCCGGGGAGCAGAACGGAGAGGCCGGCCCGCAGGCCGGCGCGGACGACCTGGCCGGGGCCGACCCCGCCGCGGCGCAGGACGGCGACGGGGCCGCGCCCTCCGCCGGCGCCGCGACCGGCGGCGCCTCGGAGCAGGAGCTGGCCGCCTCGCGCGAGCGCTACCTGCGGCTGGCCGCCGAGTTCGACAACTACCGCAAGCGCGTGGAGCGGGAAAAGGCGGAAAGCTGGAACCGCGCCCAGGCGCAGCTCGCCGAGAAGCTCCTGGACGTGCTGGACGACCTGCAGCGGGTGGCCCAGCACTTCAACCCGGAGACCGCCACCGCCCAGTCGCTGATGGAAGGGACGCAGATGGTGGAGCGCAAGCTCCAGCGCGCCCTGGAAACGGCGGGGGTGGAGGAGGTCCAGGCCGAGGGGCAGCCCTTCGACCCGGCCGTGCACGAGGCGCTGATGACCGTCCCGGCCGAGAGCCGCGACGAGGACCACACCGTCGCCGACGTGTTCCAGAAGGGCTACCGCTTCAAGGGGATCCTCCTCCGCCCGGCCCGCGTCCGGGTCAAGCGCTTCGAGGGGTGACGGAACCGGCGCCCGCCCCGGCGGCGGGCGCCCACCCCGTTCCCTGACTCACCGGACGGACCATGGCGACACAGAGCAAGGACTTCTACCGCATCCTGGGGGTTGCGGAGAACGCCAGCGCGGACGAGATCAAGAAGTCGTACCGCAAGCTGGCCAAGAAATACCACCCCGACGCGAACCCCAACGACGCCTCCGCGGCGGAGCGCTTCAAGGAGATCTCCGAAGCGTACTCCGTGCTGTCCGACGACGACAAGCGCAAGCAGTACGACCAGATGCGCAAGTTCGGCGCGTTCGGGGGGATGGGCGGCTTCGGCGGCGGCGGTGGGGGGCCACGGCCCGGCCCCGGCGGCGGGGCGGGCGCGGGTGGCGGCTTCTCGTTCGAGGACATCGGCGATGTGGGCGGGCTGGGCGACCTGTTCGGCTCCATCTTCGACCTGGGCGGCCGGAAGCGCGGCGGCGCGGCGCGCCCGGGCGGGCCGCAGCGCGGCGAGAACGTGGAGTACGCGGTGGAGGTCCCCTTCGAGGTGGCGGTGCGCGGCGGCAAGCGCACCATCACCGTGCCGGTGGTGGAGGACTGCCCCACCTGCCACGGCTCCGGCGCGAAGCCCGGCACCGACCTTTCCACCTGCCCGGAGTGCAAGGGGCGCGGCACGGTCCAGTTCGGGCAGGGCGGCTTCGCGGTGAGCCGCCCCTGCCCGGCGTGCTACGGCCGGGGAAAGATCCCCACCGACCCGTGCCCCACCTGCGCGGGGCAGGGCCAGGTGCGCCAGCAGCGGCAGATCCAGGTTTCCATCCCCGCGGGGGTGGACACCGGCTCCAAGATCCGCATCCCGGGGCAGGGGGAGAAGGGCGCGGCTGGCGGCCCGGCGGGGGACCTGCTGGTCACCTTCCGCGTGCAGCCGGACAAGTTCTTTTCCCGCGAGGGGCTGGACATCCACTGCACGGTCCCCATCAACCTGGCCCAGGCCACGCTGGGGTCGCGCATCCGGGTGCGCACGGTGGACGGCAAGAAGGTGGTGCTGCGGGTCCCGGCCGGCACCCAGTCGGGGACCAAGTTCCGCATCAAGGGCCAGGGGGTGGAAAAGGGCGGGGAGCGCGGCGACCAGCTGGTGCGCGTCAGCGTGTCGGTGCCGGAGCAGCTGGGCGAGCGGGAACAGAAGTTGATGGAGGAGTTCGCCGAGGCCGCCGGCCTCAAGTACTGAGCGAGCCGCGACTTTCTACCCCCACTGCCGATGAGCCGTGTCTTCGTCGACGACGACCTGCTGACCTGGGAAGCCTATGCCTCCGGGGGCCGCTTCGGCCTCCCCGAGCACCCCAAGATCATCTTCCACTGCCTGTCGGACCCGGCGGTGCGGGCGCGCTTCGTCATCCACTCCGGCGACGAGGCGAACGCCGAGGAGGTGGTCCACGAGGTTCCGGAGGATCGTCTCAAGTCCATGCTGAAGGAGGCGAAGGAGCTGGACTAGTCTCCGGGGCTGGGGCCGCTACGAAGCCGGACGATACAGCCGTCCGTCTCCTCCGCGGGCTCCGGGAGCCACCGGAAACAGCCCCGGTGTCTCCCTGCGCCGGAGTGAGCCTCGCCAAACTGCCGGCGAGTCTCCCTCCGAACAGATTTTTGTGGGTACTGCAGAACGGAAACGACCAACGACGACGCCCCCGCCTCGATGTCGAGGCGGGGGCGTCTTTGCGTGCTTCCGTGCGAGCCGGATCCCTGCTGGATCCTGCCGCCGCGTCGGAGCCGCGTGAGGGATTTCGGCCCGAAGGGGCGAGACCCCGCGGGCAGTTTCGCGGGGGCTCGACTCCGTTGCTGACTGTAGTTTCGTCTGCTACGGAGCCGAAGCCCGACCCCGGCGCAGCCGGGGGCACGCCCGAACCCTGCCGTGTATCCTGTTCTATGCGGCGATGCGGCCGCCGCCGAGCACGACGTCGTCGCGGAACATCACCGCGGACTGACCGGGCGTCACGGCGCGCTGCGCCTGGTCGAACGCCAGCGAGATCTCGCCGTGCGAACGTGCGGTGACGCGCGCGGCCACGGCCTGGGCGCGGTGGCGGATCTGCACGCGGAGCTCGTCGCCGGCCTGGGGCGGCTCCGCCAGCCAGTTCAGCTCGCCGATGCGCACGTCCGCGCGGTGGAGGTCCTCCAGCGTCCCCACCACCACCTCGCGCCGCTCCGGCCGCGTGCCGATGACGTACAGCGGCAGGCCGCGCCCACCGCCCAGCCCCTTGCGCTGGCCCACGGTGTAGCGCGCGTAGCCCGCGTGCTCGCCCACGGTCTCGCCG
Source organism: Longimicrobiaceae bacterium (assembly GCA_040509335.1). Lineage (GTDB taxonomy): Bacteria > Gemmatimonadota > Gemmatimonadetes > Longimicrobiales > Longimicrobiaceae > JAFAYN01. The sequence continues at coordinate 9,215 of JBEVLE010000305.1, forward strand.
GCCGGGGTCACCATCTTCCCGGGGGCGAGCGCGGGGTGGTCGCCGCCCAGGCGCTTCTCCAGCACGTCCACGTAGTCGCCGCTGGGGACGAAGCAGATCTCCATGCTTTCCGGCTTGTCCGCCGTCACCAGCCCCAGCTCGCGCGCCTTTGCCCGCACCTCCGGCTTGGTCAGCTCGCCCAGCGGGAAGATCAGCCGGGGGAGCAGCTCCGGGGGGAGCGCCCACAGGAAGTACGACTGGTCCTTGTTGCCGTCCAGCGCGCGCAGCAGCGCCGGCTTTCCGGCCGCGTCCGCGCCCATGCGGGCATAGTGGCCGGTGGCGATTGCGTCGCACCCCAGCATCTCGCCGCGGCGCAGCAGGTCGCGGAACTTTGTGTTGCCGTTGCAGCGCACGCACGGGTTTGGGGTGCGCCCGGCCGCGTACTCCGAAACGAAGTCGTCGATCACGTCGCGCGTGAACTCGCGCTCCACGTCGAACACGTAGTGCGCGATCCCCAGCCGGTCCGCGACGCGGCGGGCGTCCATGATCCCCTCCAGGCCGCAGCACGTCTTCCCCGTGCCCTCGACGTCGTCCGAGTAGCAGAAGGTCTTCATGGTGACGCCGACCACCTCGTGGCCCTGCTCCACGAGGAGCGCCGCGGCCACGGACGAATCGACCCCCCCCGACATCGCGACCAGCACCCTGCGCTTCATATCCACCTTCGCACTCCAGTTCCGTTCAGACCGGCGCGAACGAGCGCAGCCGCTCCACCACGGCCGGGACCACGGCCAGCACGCGGTCGATCTGCGCGTCGGTGGTCTCCTTGCCCAGCGAGAAGCGCACCGACGGGGCCGCGGCGGCGGCGTCCAGGCCCATGGCGGTGAGCACGTGCGAGGGCTCGGCGGCGCCGCTGGTGCACGCCGAGCCGCCGGACGCGGCGATCCCCTCCAGGTCCAGCGCGGGGACCAGCGCCCCGCTGTCCACCCCCGGGATGCACACGTTGAGCACGGTGGGGAGGCGCTCGCTCCCGGCCGCGTTCACGCACAGGTCGGGGATGGCGGCGCGGAGCCCGGCCTCCAGCCGGTCGCGCAGGACGGCCAGGCGCGCCATCTCCCCCTCGCGCTCGCGCACCGCGATCTCGGCCGCCACGGCGAAGCCCACCGCGCCGGCCACGTCCTCCGTCCCCGGGCGCAGGCCGCGCTCCTGGCTCCCGCCGTACACCAGCGGGTGGAAGCGGGTCCCCTTGCGCGCGTAGAGCAGCCCCACGCCCTTGGGGCCGCCCACCTTGTGCGCGCTCAGCGACAGCAGGGCGGCGGGGACGCGGTCCACCCGCACCTCCAGCTTCCCGAAGGCCTGCACAGCGTCCGTGTGGAACACGACTCCCGCGTCCCTGCACCGCTCCGCGATGCGCGCGACGGGCTGCACCGCCCCCACCTCGTTGTTGGCCCACATCACCGAGACCACCGCCGGCCTGGCGTCGAGGAGCGCGTAGATCTCGTCCTCGCGGACGACCCCGGCGGAGTCCACCCCCACCACGTGGAACGCGGAGCCGGTGAGCCGCGCGGTCGCCTTGGCGGTGGCGAGCACCGCCTTGTGCTCGATGGAGGAGCACACCACCGGCGCCCCCGGCGCGAAGTGCGCCCGCCCCAGGACGGCCATGTTGTCCGCTTCCGTGCCGCCCCGCGTGAACAGGACTTCCAGCGGCCCCGCGCCCAGCACCTCCGCCAGGCGCGCGCGGGCATCCTCCAGCGCGGCGCGGGCCTCGCGTCCCCAGCGGTGCAGGCTGGAGGGGTTGCCGAAGCGCTCCCCCATGAAGGGCAGCATCGCCTCGAGCACCTCGCGCCGCAGCGGCGAGGTGGCCGAGTAGTCCAGGTAGATGGGATCCATCGGGGTTGCGCCTCCGTGTGTGTCCGGGCGGTGTTACTAAACGCAAGCGAGGGTTTGGTTTCCCCGGCCGGGGGGGAAGCCGCGTTTCTTGAGGGCCGCACCCGCCCCTGTTACATTGGGCCAGGCGCATGCACGATCCGTTTCCGAGAGCAGCGATGATTCCGCCCCTCCCCGCCGACCGCCCTTCCGAGTTCCGCTCCACCGTCCACGGGACGGTCTTCGGCGAGCGGGCCGCGCGCCTGGAGACCGTGGAGCCGGGCGACCCGCTCGTGCTCATCCCGGACCCGCCGGGCGAGGAAGACCCCGCGGTGTGGGTGCACCTCGTGGGCGGCGATCCCATCGGCCATCTCCCGCCCGAGATCAACGCCTGGCTCGCGCCCTGGCTCCTCAGGGGCGGCGCGGCCACGGCGGTCGCGGTTCGGGTGCAGGGGACGGAGGTGCCGAGCTGGCGGCGGCTGCTGATCGAGGTGCACTGCCGCGGGGACTGAGCCGCCGCGGGGGCGCGTTTCCGGAGTTCCCCCAATCCTAGTGCCTGCGGGCGGAGGGCGAAAGGTTCCCGACACATCCGGAGGCCAGGGAGGGCGCGGCGCACGATCGCAGTCGCGCACGCACCGGCCCTTCCGCGTTCGCTTCCCGGGCGAACGGCGAGGGGCCCTCCGCAGCTGCCGGAGG
>JBEVLE010000306.1:0-5263 GCA_040509335.1 Longimicrobiaceae bacterium
GTTGTAGCAGTTCCCTGCCGTTCCCGAAGGATGTTCGGAGGGAGACTCGCCGGCAGTTTGGCGAGGCTCACTCCGGCGAAGGGAGACACGGGGGCAGTTTCCCCGGGCTCCGTAGCGGCCCGCCAGACCGCAGCGACCCTCGGCTCACCACTTCAGCACGATCTTGCCGAAGGTGTCGTTCTGCTCCATCTGCCGGTGCGCGTCGGCGATCTCGGAAAACGGGTAGATGCGGTCGATGACGGGGCGGATCTTGCCGGACGAGAGCAGCGGGAGCACGGTGCTGGAGAACTCGCGGGCAAGGGCGATTTTTTCTTCCAGCGGCCGGGTGCGCAGCACGGTGCCCACGATGCGGATGCGGCGCTGCAGGAGGAGCCCCAGGTCCAGCTCCACCCTGGAGCCGGCGACGGTCCCCACCACCACCACCCGGCCCCCCTGGGCCAGGCCGCGCAGCGACTCCTCGAAGACCTTGCCGCCCACCAGGTCCACCACGGCGTGCACGCCGCTCCCGTAGGTGGCGTTCTCCAGCGCGGCGGGCAGGTCCTCCCTGGAGGTGTCGATGGCCACGTCCAGCCCCAGCTCCCCGGCGCGGCGCAGCTTCTCGGCGCTGCGCGAGGTGCCGATGGTCACGGCGCCGGCGGCGCGGGCCAGCTGCAGCGCGGCGGTCCCCACGCCGCTCCCCACGGCGTGGATCAGCACGCGCTCCCCCATCAGCAGCTCCAGCCGGGTGAAGAGCGCGTCGTACGCGGTGAGGAACGCCTCGGGAATGGCGGCGCCCTCCTCGTACGAGAGCCCCTGCGGGATGCGCATGGCCTCGCGCTCGTGCACCACGACGTACTCGGCGTAGCCGCCGCCGCCCACGATCCCCATCACCCGGTTCCCCACCGCCCACAGCCCGGCGCCCTCGCCCACGGCGTCCACCTCGCCGGCGTACTCCAGGCCGGGAACGTCCTGCGGCGCGCCCGGAGGGGCGGGGTACAGGCCGCGCCGCTGGAGCAGGTCGGCGCGGTTCAGCGCGGAGGCGCGCACCCGCACCCGGATCTCGCCGGGGCCGGGCTCGGGGAGGGGGCGCTCGGCCAGCTGGAGCACCTCGGGCCCGCCGGGGCGGGCGACGACGACGGCGCGCATCAGCGGGCCCCGGCGCCGACGGCGCCGGCACGGGAGCGGAGAAAGGCCTCGATGCCGCGGACGTGGGCGTCGGCCAGGCGGTCCAGGAACCCGGGGTCGCGCAGGGCGGCCTCCTGCTCGGGGATGAGCATGAACAACGACTCGGTGAGCGCGGTGGGCATCCAGGTGGGGCGCGCCAGCGCCAGGTTGCTCTGCCGCGCCCCCAGGTCGGGGATGCGGGTGACGCCCACGATCTCGCGGTCCAGCTCGCGGGCAAGGGCCGCGGAAAAGGGCTGGAAGTAGTACACGGCGGTGCTGTGGTTGCGGAAGGGGTTGACCCCCTCGCCGAAGGCGTTGTTGTGCACGGACACCAGCAGGTCGGCGTCCCAGGCCACGGCCGTGTCCGTGCGCGCGCCCAGCTCCACGGGGACGTTGGCCGTGCGGGTGAGGAGCACCTCCGCCCCGCGCGCGCGCAGCCGCTCGGCCAGCCGCGTGCCGATGGCCAGGTTGGCCTCGGCCTCGGTCAGCCCGGTGGGGCCGGTGGCGCCCGCCGGCGGGTGCCCCGGGTCCACGGCGACGCGGACGCCGCGCAGCGGGGCCGCGGCGTCGATCGCCGGCGGCCGGCGGACGCGCACCACCAGCGTGCCGTCGGGCGTGTAGAACGCCTTGTACCCCCACAGCGGGCGCGCCAGCCGCACCTCGGCCTCGGCGCGCCCGGGCGTGCCCGCGCGCCACGAGATCCCGGCGAGCAGCGGGTCTCCGGCGGGCGCGGCGGCCGAAGGGGCGGGCGCGGAGCGGCCGTACAGCGTCACCGTCAGGCGGTCCTCGGCGGCCTGCACCAGGAAGGGTGCCCGCTGCACGGCGAAGCGCAGCTCCACCCACTCCGCGGCCGGGGCCACGCTCAGCCGCGCCGCGCCCCCCGCGATCTCGGCGCGCGCCGGCAGCGCGGGGCCGTCGAGCGCCAGCGAGCCGGCCGGGAACCAGGCGCTGGCGGCGCTGTCCAGCTGCACACGGAGCTGTTCGCCGCGGCGCTCCACCACCCGCACGCGCGCCCCGCGGGGGAGGAACCAGCGGTACGTTCCCGTGGGCGTGGGCCTGCCGATGGCCACGTCCGAGCCGGTGGCCAGGGTGTCCCCGCCGGTGATCGTCGCCATCTGCGGCGTGAACGCGGGCGCGGCGGGCGCCGGGGGCGCCGCCGGGGCGGCCGCGCTGTCGGCCGGCGCCGGGTCGCCCTGGGCCGTGTCCGCCTGCATGGTGTCGGGGCGGGCGGGGGCGGCCGGCCGCGGGGGGGGCGGGGCCGCGTACGCCACCGTGGCCTGCACCGGCTCCCCGGTGCCCCGCGCGGTCAGCACCCAGCGGCCGTCGGCGGGGAGGGGGAGAAAGGCCAGGAAGGCGCCGTTGGGGGCCACGGGCACGGGGGTGCCGTTGACGTCCAGCGCGGCCCGCCCGGTCCCCACGGAGCCATAGATGTAGGTGGAGTCCACCCGCGGCCGGGGGCTCCCCGCGGTGGGGTGCACCACCCGGATCGCCAGCGGCCCGTCCGCCTCGGGGATGGGCGGGAGCGCGGGGCTCACCGGCACGTACGGGAGGCGCTCCGGGGCGGCCTCGGGCGGCGGCGCGGGCTCGGGCGCGGTGGCGGACGGCCCGGAGGGCGCGCAGGCCGCCAGGGACGCGAGCAGGAGCAGCGCACCGGGGATGCGCCGCGCGGGGTTCCGGTCTCTCAAGTCTCGGTCTCCGTCAGGTGTGCGGCCCCGGGGCTTTGCAAGCGGCGGGCCGCGTGACCCCCACCCCTTTCCCCACAAGAGGTTGCGCGCACCGCCACTCTCGTCCCATATTTTGCGACACCACTCGCCATAGCGGCCCAGCGTCCCCCGCCGGCCGCCGTTCCCGCCCATCCCCCACGGAAAGGTCACGTATGCGCCATCCGCTTCCCCGCGCGGTGCTCGCCGTCGCCCTCGCCCTCCTCGCCGCCTGCTCGGACGACGCGCCCGCGCCGCTGGCCCCGGCGGCGCCCGCCGCCTCCGCCGCGCAGGACCCGCAGGTCCCCGGCCGCAGCCAGCAGCGCCCCGGCACCCTCGCCGACCTCCCCGACGCCGAGCTGTGGCGCTACGTCGCCGCCGGCGACGGCCGCGTCGCCGTGGGGCTCCGCTCGCCCGGCGCCAGCCGCGGCGTGTACCGCGGCCGGGTGCTGGTGAGCCGCTCCGACTGGAGCCAGGGGCGCGCCGCGGTGGCGGCGCAGCGCGGCGTGACGCTGCTGCGCGCGGACACCCTGCTCCCCGTGCTGGAGCTGCGCCTGGACGGGCCGGCGGCGCTCGCGGCCGTGCGCAGGCTTCCCTTCGTGGACTACGTGGAGCCGGTCTTCGGCGACCCCATGCCGCAGCAGTTCGCGGGGGTGGGCGGGTGCGGGTGGGGGAGCGCCTGGACGGGCGACCGGCAGTACACCTCCTCGGGCGACGTGTACTCGCAGAAGTGGACGGCCATGAACATCCCGGCGGCGTGGACGCTGAGCAGCGGCGCCGGCGTCACCGTGGGCCTCACCGACACGGGGATCTCCGCCAACCAGGCGCAGCTCCTCAGCCAGTTCGCCACCGGCGAGAGCACCGGCCGCAGCGTGCGCCTCTTCTACCTCACGCACCTGGGGAGCGCGTACGACGAGTGCGGCCACGGCACGCGCATGGCCGGGATCATCGCCGCGCCGCGCGACGGGCGCAGCGTGGGCGGGGTGGCGTACCGGGCCAACCTCGTCAGCGTGCGGCAGGCCAGCGGGGTGGCGGCGGTCTCGGCCAGCGACGCCGCCGGCTCGGTGCGCGCCGCGGCGCAGAACGGGTCGCAGATCGTGGTGATGGCGTGGGAGTCGCTGAACTGGCTGTGGCAGGTGTCGGACGAGATCGAGTACTGGCACTACAACCGCCCCGTGCTGTTCCTGGGCGCGGCGGGGACCTCCGGCTGCGGCGACGGCATCCTGGACAGCAACGTCATCTTCCCGGCCGACATGCCGGAGGTGGTGGCGGTCACCGGGATCACCTACCCGGGCGGCGGCGTCCCCTGCGGCATCCACTACGGGAGCGACGTGGAATTGACGGCGTACCTGTCGGTGCCCAGCACCGGCCAGTACACGGCGGACATCGTGGAGATGGGCGGCAGCTCCAACGCCACGGCCGTGATGGGCGGCATCGCGGCGCTGGTGTGGTCCCGGAACCCGGGGCTCACGCGCGACCAGCTCCGGGCGCGCCTGCAGCAGAGCGGCTCGTACTATCCCAGCCGGCACTCTCAGCAGGGGTACGGGCTGGTGAACGCGCTCAAGGCGGTGCGGGGGTACTGAGTTCAAAGGCTGACGTCCTGCGCGTCGGGGCCGCTCCGGAGCCGGACGATACTGCCGTCCGTCTCCTGCGCGGGTCGCGGAGCCCCGCCAAACTGCCGGCGGGTCTCCGCTCCGGCTGCGAGAGCCAGCCGAAACTGCCCGGCTGTCTCCCTCCGCAGAGGATTTGGGGGGAACACACCGTGGGGGACGGTCCGGGCGCGCCTTGCGGGGGTGGTGTCCGGGCCGTTTTTTACTGCGCCCGGGGGGGCGGGGGTGGTGCCGTGGGGAGCGGTGGGGGTGCTTCCGGGGGCCTTTCGGGCGTCCACGAAGGCGAATTCGCTCCGGAAACCTTGACATTTCGCCCGCGAACTCCCCTCTTGCGGTACGTCGGGCCGCACGCCCGCAGTCGAGCACCTTCGTTCGCTCGCTTCTCTACCCAGACCAGGAGACCGCTCCATGGCCACCCCCAAGAAGGGCACCACCACGAAGTCTGCTGCGAAGAAGACCACGGCCAAGAAGTCGACGGCCAAGAAGTCCGCCGGTGGAGAGGGCGGAGCGCGCGAGGCGCGGGGCGGGATCGCGCAGCCGGTGACGCCGGACAAGGAGCTGGCCGCCATCGTCGGCAAGGACCCGCTTCCCCGGTCCGAGATGACCAAGAAGATCTGGGACTACATCAAGAAGAACAACCTGCAGGACTCCCAGAACCGGCGGAACATCAACGCGGACGACAAGCTCCGGCCGATCTTCGGCAAGGACCAGGTCACCATGGTCGCGATGCCCACGCTGGTCAACCAGCACGTCAAGGAGACCGCCGCCGCCCGCCGGGCCCCGCGCCCGGCGGCGACCTCGCAGGGGAGC
>JBEVLE010000307.1:0-3045 GCA_040509335.1 Longimicrobiaceae bacterium
CACCCCATCACGCCGGCGACGGCGGGGCACAGGACCACCGGCCGCCCGCCGCGCCGGGGGCCCACCCGGAGCTGGGCGCGCCCCGCCCCGGGGCCGTGCCCGGGCGCGGGGAGGGCGGCGGCCTCCGCGGCGCCGGCCGCCTCGGCGGACGGCGCCTGCACGAGCTTCAGCCGCTTCCGCTCGCGCCTCGACATCCCCGGGTCGGCGAAGCGGTAGGCGGCGCACGCCAGCGCCAGGCAGAGGCCGGCGACGCCGACCCACACGAGCCGGTTGAGGAGCAGGCTCCCGGCGAGCCCGGGGAGCAGCACGTTCCGCTCGGCCACCGTCCAGTAGCGCACGGCGTCCCTGAGGGCGCGCCCGGCGAACGGCTCGGCGACCGCGACGGCCGTCCAGCCCAGGAACCCGGTCTGCAGGGCGAAGAAGCCGGCCACGAAGCCGACGGCGCCGAGGTACGCGGCCATCATCGAGCGCGTGATCGTCGCCAGCGCGAAAAGCACTGCGCCGTGGACGAACAGGTTCGGGAGCGCGACCAGGAAGTAGCCGTACAGGTGGTCCACGAGCCGGTTTGGCCCGACCTGCGCCGGGGGCGCCCACGGCATCGCCGGCCCGAGCACGACCGCGAGCGGCACGGCCAGCATGCACAGCGCCGCGACGGCATAGGCGCCGAGGAAGCGGCCCACCACGTACTCGAGCCGGGTGACCCCCGTGGAGCGGATGATGGGGCCGAAGCCGGTCTCGTCGTCGCGGAGGACGGCGCCCGCGACGAACGACGTCGTCACGAACATGAAGACGACCGAGACCACCACGTAGTTCCGCAGCGTCGCGTAGGCCGCGTTCTTGAGGAGGCCGCCCTCGGAGCCCAGATCGAAGCCGTCCACGCTCGTCCCGGCGACGAACAGCGCCAGCGTCGCGGCGGCCGTCAGCCACAACAGCGGGTTGCGGAGCAGGTAGCGGAATTCGAAGCGCGCGACGGTGAGCAGCATCGGAGTGCCTCAGGCCGCGCGCCGCGCGCGCGCCAGCGTGGAAAAGTACACGTCCGCGAGGCCCGTGTCGGCCGCCGCGAAGCCGTCGCCCGGATCGGCGTCGGACAGGACGTGCAGGATCGTGCGCCCGGCGTAGAGGCGCGTGGAGATGATCTCGTACCGCTCCCGGTACCGCGGCAGCGCGCCGCGCTCGATCGTCTTGGACCAGATCTGCCCGCGCGTGGCGCGGATCAGCTCGAGCGGCGCCCCCTCGAGCCGGATGCGCCCGTCGGCCAGCACCGCCATCCGGGGACACAGGTCGGACACGTCCTCGACGATGTGCGTCGAAAGGATCACCACCACGCTCTCGCCGATCTCGGCGAGCAGGTTCAGGAAGCGGTTCCGCTCCTCCGGGTCGAGGCCGGCGGTGGGCTCGTCCACGATGATCAGCCCGGGATTCCCGATCAGCGCCTGCGCGATCCCGAAGCGCTGGCGCATGCCGCCCGAGAACCCGGCGAGCGCCTTTGTCCGCACGCTCCACAGGTTGGTCTGGTGGAGGAGCGTCTCGACCGTCGCCCTGCGGTCGGCCCTGGAGGCGATTCCCTTGAGCACCGCCATGTGGTCGAGCATGTCTTCCGCGGAGATGCGCGGGTACACGCCGAAGTCCTGCGGCAGGTACCCGAGGGTGCGCCGCAGCTGCTCCGGCTCGGCGACTACGTCGACGTCGCCGAAGCGGATCGCCCCGCTCGTGGGGGCCTGCAGCGTCGCGATCGTCCGCATCAGCGTGGACTTGCCGGCGCCGTTGGGGCCCAGCAGCCCGTACATGCCCCGCGGGATGGACAGCGTCACGTGGTCGAGGGCGCGCGTGCCGTTGGCGTACACGTGGCTGACGTCCCGGAGGCTCAGCACGGCGTGCCCTCCGTCCTCGCGCGGGGTCGGTTCATGCATCGGATGCTCGGGTTCGCGGGTCGTCGAGGGGCTCACTCGCAGCGCATCGTGGGACGGTAGATCTGCATGGCGTTGGTGCCGGAATTTCCGCCCAGCGTGATCCCGCCGCCCGGCAGGAAGATCCGGCCGCCGATCACCGCGGTGCCCTTGAGGCCGTGGACGGCGATGGGGAGGTCCGGCAGCGGGGTCCAGCGGTCGGCGCGGGGATCGTAGCCATACACGTCGGGCGTCAGGCCCAGCACGTGGGTCCGCTCGCCCTCGCCGCCGAAAACGAACATGCAGCCGGCGTGGGCCGCGCCGGTGAGGCCCCCGCGGGGCGCCGGAAGCGGCGCGCCCCGCGTCCAGCGGCGGGTCGCGGGATCGTAGATCTCGACCACGTCGACCCGCTCGGCCATGGCGCCCGGGCCGGTGCGGCCGCCGGCGACGATGATCTTTCCGTTCAGCGCGACCATCGCCAGGTGATTGCGCTGGGTCGGCAGGTCCGGAAGCTTCTCCCACGTGTCGGTCGCCGGGTCGTAGACCTCGAAGGCGGAGCCCCCGGGCGGGCGCCCGCCGGCCACGTAGATCCTGCCGTCGATCACCGCCTTGCCGCCGCCGCTCCGCGCGGTGGGCATCGGCGCGCGCGCCACCCAGCCGCCGACCGCCGGATCGTGGACCCAGGTGTTCGCCACGAAGACCTCCGGCCGTCCCGTGCTCGCGCCGTCGATCTCGCCGCCGATCACGTAGAGCCTGCCGCCCACGGCCGCGGCCATGATGTGGTGGATCGGCCGGGGCAGGCTCGGGCCGAGCGACCAGCGGCTCGTGGCCGGATCGTAGACCTGGACGAGGTTGGAGGGGAGCCGCCCGGGCGGATAGCCGCCGAGCACCCACACCTTGCCCTCCATCTCCACGACCGCGTGCTCGGACCGGGCGAGCGGCATCGCGTGGCCCATGCTCCATCCCTCGAACTCCGGGAAGGCCCCGATCGGGGGACCGGCGCTCACCCGGTCGTTCCAGGTCTCGCGAAGCTCGTTCGCCTCGACGGGGGTGGACCGGTCGGGGGGCGGCCCCCCTCCCGGGCCCAGCAGCGCCGCCCCGGCCCGGGCGAGCAGCAAGGCCGCGGCGGCGAGGAGCGGGGAAGCGGCCACGCCGCGGG
>JBEVLE010000308.1:0-3986 GCA_040509335.1 Longimicrobiaceae bacterium
GCCGCGTCTGGCGCGGCGGCGGGTGTGCACCTCGGCCCCTTCCAGGCAGCTTCCCAGGTCGTCGTCCGACCAGGCTTCCCACCCCTCGGGGATGGGGACCACGCGCCGCTTCTCGGCCGGCGACTCGAAGCACAGCCAGCCGGCCTCCAGCACCTCCGTGGCGCCGGTCAGGCGCAGGCGCGCCACCGAGGTGGGACGGACGTCCCAGATGGTCCAGGTAACGCCCTGGTGCACCAGCTCACGCATCGCCATCGTCGCTGCTCCCTTCCTGCCGCGTCGCGTCGGGCCGCTTCCGGGCCTTCTCCCGGAGGATCCGGGAGTGGTCCATGCTGCGCAGCGCATCGGCTTTGAGGCGCAGGAACCTGGCGCGCGCCTCGCGCGCACGGGCGATCAGCCTGTCGGTCCGGGCTTCGTCCATGGCTCCTCCGCAGCATCGACCCCGCCCGCACACGCCGCAACTCCCGCACCGCTCTCGCGCCAACTCCTGCGTGACCTGCGCCCCCCGGAACGCCAAACACCTGCCGCGCAAGCAGTTGCTCGGACCGACCGCCCGCGCTCCACTCGCCCCCCGAGCCAAACGCCCGCCCCCGGGGGGCTGGCAGGCTGCGACCCCGCGCCGCACAACGCACGACGCCGCGCCCCTCGCGGACGCCAGCGCGAGCCCCGCGTGAGGGATTTCGGCCCGAAGGGGCGAGACCCGGCGGGGCTGTTTCCGCCGGGTCTCGACTCCGTTACGCACAGTTTTATCGTGCGTTACGGAGCCGAAGCCCGACCCCGGCGCCAGCCGGGGGCACGCCCGAACCCGCAGTACATGACCGAACCAGCAACGGCTATCGACTCCCCCGCCCCCGCTGGTAGATTCCCCCCCGACCCAGCGACGCCGAGCAACGACCAGCACCCGAAGCCCGTGGAAAGCACCGCACCCGCAGTGGACGCCGCACCCGCGCCGCACGCTCCCGCGAACCCACACCGTGGCGCCGCGGCGCTCGTGGGCGCCTACGCGGCCACCGTTTTCGCCGGGGCGTTCCTGCTCTTCCAGGTGCAGCCCATGTTCGGCAAGATGGTGCTCCCGCTGCTGGGCGGCTCGCCGGCGGTGTGGAACACCTGCATGCTCTTCTTCCAGGCGGCGCTGCTGGGCGGCTACCTGTGGGCGCACCTGACCACGCGCGCGCTGGGCGTGCGCCGCCAGGCCGCCGTGCACCTGGCGCTGATGCTCGCCGCCGGCCTGGCGCTCCCGCTGGCCGTGGGCGACGCGGCGCCCACCGGCGGGGGCGCGCCCATCCCCTGGCTGCTGCTGGTGCTGCTTTCCACCGTGGGCGCGCCGTTCATGGTGCTGGCGGGGACCGGGCCCATCCTCCAGCGCTGGTTCGCCGAGAGCGGGTCGCCCGCCGCGGCCAACCCGTACTGGCTGTACGCCGCCAGCAACCTGGGGAGCCTGCTGGGGCTGCTGGCGTACCCGTTCCTGCTGGAGCCGGGACTGCGCCTGGCGCAGCAGAGCGCCGTGTGGGCCGCGGGCTACGCGCTGCTCGTGGCGGGGGTGGCCGGGTGCGCCGCGCTGGTGTGGCGCACCCACGCGGCGGGGGCGGCCGCGGCCCGCGACGCCGCCGCAGCGGACCCGGCGCCGGTGACCGCGCGGCGGCGGGCCGGCTGGGTGGGGCTCGCCTTCCTGCCGTCCAGCCTGCTGCTGGGCGCCACCACCTACCTGACCACCGACCTCACTCCCGCGCCGCTCCTGTGGGTGCTCCCGCTGGCGCTGTACCTGCTCACCTTCACCCTGGTGTTCGCGCCGCGGCAGCTGGTGCCGCACGGGTGGATGGTGGCCGCGCAGCCCTCGCTGCTGGTGGCCGTGGTCTACCTGCTGCTGGGGAGCTCGCTGACCCGCCCCGCCGTCGCCGTGCCCATCCACCTGGCGGCGCTCTTCGTCACCGCCATGGTGTGCCACGGCGAGCTGGCGCGCCGCCGGCCGGACGCGCGCCACCTCACCGAGTTCTACCTGTGGCTGTCGGTGGGCGGGGTCCTGGGCGGCATCTTCAACGTGCTGGTGGCGCCGCTGGTGTTCACCGAAACGTGGGAGTACCCGCTGGTGCTGGTGCTCGCCTGCCTGGCGCGCCCCTGGCCCGAGGAGGGGCGCACCCTCCGCGAGCACGGCACGGCGGCGCTGCGGGCCGCCGGCTTCGCCGTGGCGCTGTACCTGCTCACCAGCCGCGACCCCGGGACCACCCCGTTCGTGGTGCTCGCCGTGATGGGCGGGGTGTACGTGGCGCTGCTTTCGGCGGTGCTGGGGCGCGCGCCGCTCCTGCTCGCGCTCTGCGTGGGGTCGGCGTACCTGGTGCGCGCGGCCGAGGACCAGCGCGCCGCCCCCATCCTGCACGCCGACCGCTCCTTCTTCGGGCACTTCCGCGTCGTGCGGGGCACGGCGGGCGACGAAGCCTTCCACGTGCTCACCCACGGCTCCACCATGCACGGCGCGCAGAGCCTGGACCCCGAGCACCGCCGCGACCCGCTCACCTACTACGTGCGCATAGGCCCGCTGGGCGACGTGTTCGCCACGCAGGGGCTTTCCACCCGCGCGCGCCGCGTGGCCGTGGTGGGGCTGGGCGCCGGGACCACCGCCGCCTACGCCTCCGAGAACGAGCGCTGGACCTTCTTCGAGATCGACCCGGGGATGGAGCGCATGGCCCGCGACCCGCGGCTCTTCACCTACCTGTCCGATTCGCCGGCCCCCACGCGCGTGGTGCTGGGCGACGCGCGCGTGTCGCTGGCGCGCGAGGTCCGCGAGCGGGCGCCCACCTACGACCTCGTCGTGCTGGACGCCTTCAGCTCGGACGCCATCCCCGTCCACCTGCTCACCCGCGAGGCGCTGGGCATCTACCTGGAGCGGCTGGCCCCGGGCGGGCGCATCGCCGTGCACGTCAGCAACCGCTACCTGGACCTGGAGCCGGTGGTGGCGGCGCTGGCGCGCGAGCGGGGGCTGGCGGTGCGCGTGGGGGCGTGGGGGATCCCGCGGGCGCTCCCGTACCAGAACCTGTCCACCTGGATCGTGGTGGCGCGCAGCGACTGGGACCTGGGGATGCTGGCGACCGACGCGCGCTGGCGTGCGATTCGTTCCGAGCCCGGCGTGCGGGCGTGGACGGACGACCACTCGAGCATTCTCGACGTGTTTTCCTGGTAGGAACGGGTTTGTTTTACTGCTGGTTTGGGCGTGCCCCCGGCTGGCGCCGGGGTCGGGCTTCGGCTCCGTAGGGCTGCAAACAACGCAGCCCAACGGAGTCGAGACCCGGCGCAGAACCTTTGAACTGAGGTGCCCCGCCGGGTCTCGCCCCTCCGGGCCGTAATCCCTCACGCGACGGCAGGCCCCCTCCCCCGCAAGCGGGAGAGGGAGGGCACGACACACCGAAAGGCGAGGGTCAGGAAGCCCTCCCCCAGAATTGGGGGAGGGTGGCGGCTCTCAGGCCGCCGGGTGGGGGCCGTGACCCGTGACCGCCGCGCGGCGTCCAAGGCACGGTGCCCGCAGGTTCGCAGAGCTTCCACTTCCATCCCGGAGGAACGATGAAGAAAACCCTGGTGAGGCTTGCCGTGGTCGGGCTCGCGCCGCTGCTGGCGGCGTGTCCGCAGAACCCGCTGGAGGACACGGTGTGCACCATGGAGGCGCGCTCCGCCGTGGTGGTGGAGCTGCGCGACTCGCGGACGGGGGCGGTGCTCACGGGTCCCGCCACCATGACGGTGCGCGACGGGGCGTTCGTGGAAACGGCGGAGATCCCGGCGGAGTTTTCCTCCATGGGGATCGCGTACGAGCGCGCGGGGGTGTACGTGGTCACGGTCAGGAAGGCGGGGTACCGCGACTGGACCCGCGCCGACGTGGCGGTGAAGAGCGACGAGTGCCACGTGCAGACGGCGATCGTCCGCGCGGACCTGGTCCCCGCGACGTAGCCGGCGGCAGCACGGAGTACGGAGCACGCGACGACGCCCCCGCCGGGAGATCCCGG
>JBEVLE010000309.1:0-3229 GCA_040509335.1 Longimicrobiaceae bacterium
CGGAGTCGAGCCCCGGCAAACTGCCGCCGGGTCTCGCCCCTTCGGGCCGAAATCCCTCACGCGGGGGTGGCGCTGGCGTCCGCGGGAGGGCCCCCACCCGGCTCGCTTAGGCTCGCCACCCTCCCCCAATTCAGGGGGAGGGCTTCCTGACCCCCGTGTGCGTCGTGTCGTTCTCCCCTCCCCCTTGCGGGGAGGGGCCGGGGGAGGGGGTCGCCGTTGCAGGCTGTTCCCTGTTCCCTGTTCCCTGTTCCCTGTTCCCTGTTCCCTGTTCCCTGTTCCCTGTTCCCTGTTCCCTGTCCCCTGCCGTTCGAAGTCCTTGCCCGGGGGCGGGCTCCGGCCGTATCGTACCATTCATCGTTCCCACGGTCCCGTACTTCCGCCGCCCCAGCTCCCCGCGGGCGGCACGGGACCGCAGCCGCACCCTCGGCGCGTCCGCGCCGGCCGATACTCCCTGGCAGTCCCACCGAAGTCCGGTCCCCATCCCCCATCCGGAGGTGTGCATGCGCAGTCGCCGTGCAGGCAGCGTCGTATCCGCGGTCGTGGTCGCCCTCTGTGCCGTGCCGCAGGCGGGCGCGCAGGAGCGCCCGCAGACGGCGGCGCAGGACACCCTCAAGGGGGTGGAGCTGGACCCCATCGTGGTCTCGGCGTCCAAGCGCCCGGAAAAGGCGCTCAACGCGCCGGCCCGGGTGGAGGTGGTGGGGGAGCGCGCCATCGACGAGCGCCCCGCCGTCAGCGCCACCGAGCACCTGCGCTCCGTCCCCGGCGTGGACATCGCGAGCACCGGGCTCCAGTCGTCCAACGTGGTGGCACGCGGCTTCAACAACATCTTCTCGGGCTCGCTGCACGCCCTCACCGACAACCGCATCGCCGGCGTCCCCTCGCTGCGCGTCAACCTGCTGCACTTCGTCCCCAGCAACAACGAGGACCTGCAGCGCATGGAGGTGGTGCTGGGGCCGGGGGCGGCGCTCTACGGGCCCAACACGGCCAACGGAATCCTGCACATGATCACCCGCTCCCCGCTGGACTACCAGGGGAACAGCCTGACCGTGGCGGGCGGCGAGCGCGACGTGTTCCACGGCACCTTCCGCACCTCGCACCTGGTGGGCGAGAACTTCGGGTTCAAGGTGTCCGGCCAGTACCTGCGCGGCACCGAGTGGGGCTACACCGACCCCGCCGAAACCGCGGAGGTGACCAAGTTCGCCTCCAACCTGCCGTTCTACCGCGCCGACCTGATGCGCGCCGTGGGGATCGACCAGGCGGCGGCCCAGCAGCGCATCGACCGCATCGGGCTGCGCGACAACGACGTGGAGCGCTGGGGCGGCGAGGCCCGCGCCGACTGGCGCGTGCGGCCGGACCTGACCGCCATCGCCTCCGTGGGCACCACCAGCTCCGTGAGCGGGGTGGAGCTGACCGGGCTGGGCGCCGCGCAGGTCCGGGACTGGCGCTACACCTACTACCAGCTGCGCACCAACTGGAACCGGCTGTTCGCGCAGGTCTACCTCAACACCAGCGACGCCGGCGACACCTACCTGCTCCGCAACGGCGCCCCCATCCAGGACCAGTCCAGGCTGCTGGTGGGGCAGCTGCAGCACGGCCTGCGGCTGGGCGAGCGGCAGAACTTCACCTACGGCGCCGACTACACGCTGACCACCCCGGTCACCAACGGCACCATCAACGGGCTGTACGAGGACGACGACGAGACCAACGAGTTCGGCGCCTACCTCCAGTCCGAGACCGCCATCTCGCCCGTGCTGGACCTGGTGCTCGCCGGGCGGGTGGACACCCACTCCGCGCTCCCGGAGCCGCTCTTTTCCCCGCGCGCGGCGCTGGTGTTCAAGCCCGCCGAGAACCAGGCCTTCCGCGTCGCCTTCAACCGCGCCTTCTCCACCCCCAGCTCCCTGAACCAGTTCCTGGACCTGGGCTCCTCCATCCCCAACCTGCAGCTGGCGCAGCTGGGGTACAGCCTGCGCGTGCAGGGTACCGGCGACACCGGCTTCCGCTTCCGCCAGGCGGACGGCAGCTACCTCATGCGCTCGCCCTTCACCCCCGGCGCCCCGCAGCAGCTGGTCCCCGCCAACGCGGCGGCGTACTGGGCGGCGGCGGTGGGCGCGGTGGCGCAGGGCGCCGCCGCGCGCGGGCAGCCGCTCCCGGCGGCGCTGGTCACGTACCTCAGCGGGCTGCGCCCCACGGCCACCGACATCGGGACCAACTACCTGAGCGTGGTGGGGCAGGGGAACACCCCGCAGCCGCTCTCGTCGCTCGACCTCCCGGACGTGGACCCCATCCGCGAGTCCGGCTCCAACACCCTGGAGGCGGGCTACAAGGGGATCCTGGGCGGCAGGCTGCTCCTGGCCGCCGACCTGTGGTGGTCGCAGAAGGAGGACCTGGTCACCCCGCTCACCATCCAGACGCCGCTCCTGCTCCTCAACGGGCCGCAGGTGGCGGGGTACCTGGTGCCGCGGCTCGTCCCCTTCTTCCAGGCGGCCGGCCTCCCGCTCGCGCAGGCGCAGGCGCAGGCCGCCGCCACGGCCACCGCGCTCACGCCCAACCTGGCCTCCGTGCCGGTGGGGGTGGTGTCCTCGGCGGACGTCAACGCCAACGGCGGGCAGCTGCTGGTCACCTACACCAACGTGGACGAGACCATCGAGCTGTGGGGCTCCGACCTTTCGGCCACGGCGCTGCTCACCGACCAGTGGTCGCTCTCGGCCAACGCGTCGTTCGTCAACAAGGACCGCTTCGACAGCCGCAACGCCGGGCTGGTGACGCTGAACGCCCCCAAGCGCAAGGGGAGCATGGCGCTCCTGTACCGCAACGACGGCTGGGGCTTCAACGGCGAGGCGCGCGTGCGCTACAACGCGGGCTTCCCGGTGAACTCGGGCGTGTACATCGGCACCAAGTGCCTGGGAGGCGACTTCGCCACCGCCCCGCTCGCCGAGGACTGCGTGGACGACGCCACGCTGCTGGACCTGAACCTGGGCTATACGCTGCCGCGCTTCTCCGGGGCCACCGTACAGCTCAGCGTGCAGAACCTGCTGGACGAGGAGCACCGCAGCTTCCCGGGCGCGCCGTTCATCGGCCGCATGGCGCTGCTGCGCGTCAAGTACGAGTTCTAGGTTCTGGAGGGGGCCGCTACGGAGCCCGGCGGAAACAGCCCCGCCGGTCTCCTCCGCGGGCTCCGGGAACCCCGCCAAACGGCCGGCGGGTTTCCCTGCGCCGGAGGGAGCCAGCC
>JBEVLE010000310.1:0-16647 GCA_040509335.1 Longimicrobiaceae bacterium
GTGAGGGATTTCGGCCCGAAGGGGCGAGACCCGGCGGGGCTGTTTCCGCCGGGGCTCGACTCCGTTGGGCTGCGTTGTTTGCAGCCCTACGGAGCCGAAGCCCGACCCCGGCGCCAGCCGGGGGCACGCCCGAACCCAGCCTTTACAAAGCGGTCAAGCCCGAACGAGATCCTTGCGCGGCACCCGGAACCGCCGTAATCTGTTCCCCGTAACATTTCCGGGGAACGATTCCGAGGAGACAACGATGGCCCGCGAAGATCTGCAGCTGCTGCAGGGAACGCTCGACGTGCTGGTGCTGAAGACCCTGTCGTGGGGAGCCCGGCACGGCTACGAGATCGCCCGCTGGATCAAGGACACCACCGACGCCGAGCTCCAGGTGGAGGACCGCGCGCTCTACGTGTCGCTTCACCGCATGGAAGAGCGGGGGTGGCTGGAGTGCGAGTGGGGGATGACGGAGAACAACCGCAAGGCGCGGTACTACCAGCTCACCGCCGAGGGACGGAAGCAGCTCGCCGCGCAGACGAGCACGTGGGCGCGCTACGCGGCCGCCGTCTCCAAGGTCCTTCAAACCGCCTGAGGGGGAACGACCCATGGCACGCATCCCCGGGGTCCGCCCGGTGTTCAGGTTCCCCTCCTCGGAGGGGCGGGTGGCGGGCGAGGTGGAGGACGAGATCGCGTTTCACCTGGAGGAGCGCGCGCGGGAACTGACCGCGCGCGGGATGGACCCCGCGGCCGCGCGCGCCGAGGCGCTGCGGGAGTTCGGGGACGTGCGCGAGGCGCAGGCGGAGCTGGAGGAGATCGGCCGGCGGCGGGTGCGCCACGAGGCGCGCACGGGGTGGTGGAGCGACCTGCTGCAGGACGCCCGCTACGCCTGGCGCGCCCTGCTGCGGTCGCCGGGGTTCACGGCGGTGGCGGTGCTCACGCTGGCGCTGGGGATCGGCGCGACCACGGCGATCTACACCGTGGTGGACGCGGTGCTGCTGAGGTCGCTGGGCGTGCCGGACGCGGAGCGGCTCGTGGTGCTGCGGGAAGCGGAGCGGGGCGCGGAGGGCGCGCCCGCCCGGGTGGGGACGGTGGGGCCGGCAAACTTCTTCGACTGGCAGGAACAGTCCAGGTCGTTCGCGTCCATGTCGTACTTCGTCCAGTGGCCGCTGAACCTCACCGGCGACGGGGAGCCGCAGGAGGCGCAGGCGCAGCTGACGAGCGCGAACTTCTTCGCGACGCTGGGCGTGCGGCCGCTGCTGGGACGCACCTTCCGCCCGGACGAGGACGACCCGGGCGCGGAGCCCGTGGCCGTCGGCGACGTGGCGGTGCTGAGCTACGGCCTGTGGAAGACGCGCTACGGGGGCGACCCGGGGATCGTGGGGAAGACCATCCGGCTGGACGGCGAGCCGGTGACGGTGGTGGGGGTGATGGGGCCCGACTTCCGCGTGCTGAACCAGAAGCCGGACCTGTGGATGCCGCTGGCGATCACGCCGGGCGACCGGACCTCGATGGGCCGCTTCATCACGGCCGTCGGCCGGCTGAAGCCCGGGGTGACGCACGAGCGGGCGGACGCGGAGATGGACCGGATCGCGCGGCGGCTGGAGGCGGCGTACCCCGAGTTCAACACCAATTCCCGCATCTGGATGCAGCCGCTGCGCGAGGACGTGGTGGGGGAGGTGCGTCCGGCGCTGCTGGTGCTGCTGGGCGCGGTGGCGATGCTCCTGCTGATCGCCTGCACCAACGTGGCGAACCTGCTGCTGGGGCGGGCCAGCGCCAGGCGCCAGGAGATCGCGGTGCGGCTGTCGCTGGGCGCCACGCGGGGGCGCGTGGTGCGGCAGCTGCTCACGGAAAGCGTGGTGCTGGCCCTGGTGGGCGGGACGCTGGGGGTCGCGGCGGCGGCCGTGGGGACGCGGGCGCTGGTGCGCTCGCTCCCCGAATCGGCGCAGCTCCCCCGGCTGGACATGGTTTCCCTGGACGGCCGGCTGCTGGCGTTCGCGCTGGCGGTCACCCTGCTCACCGGGGTGCTCTTCGGGCTGGCCCCGGCGCTGGCGGCCAGCCGCGCCGACCTCCAGGGCACGCTGCGCGACAGCAGCCGCGGCACCACGGGAGGCGCCAGGGCGGTGCGGCTGCGCAACGCCCTGGTGGTGGCGGAGGTGGGGCTGGCGCTCATGCTGCTGGTGGGCGCGGGGCTGCTGGTGCGCTCCTTCCAGAACCTGCAGGCGGTGGATTCCGGGATGCGGGCCGAGGGGGTGCTCGCCCTGCGCATGAACCTCGCCTCGGAGGCGTACCAGGGCGAAGGGGCGGTGCAGGGCTTCATGCAGCGCCTGTTCCCGGCGCTCGGAGGGCTGCCGGGGGTCCAGGCGGTGGGGAGCATCCAGTTCCTCCCGCTCAGCGGCGCCAAGTCGGGGACCACCGCCTGGCGGGCCGACCGCCCCAAGCCCACGCCGGACCAGGAAAAGGGAGCGGACCTCCGGGCGGTGGGCGGAGACTACTTCCAGGCGCAGGGGGTCCGCCTGCTGCGGGGGCGCGCCTTCGACGAGCGCGACCACGCGGAGTCGGCGCCGGCCGTGGTCATCAACGAGGCGCTCGCGCGCGAGCAGTTCCCCGGCGAGGACCCCGTGGGCAAGCGCCTGGTCTTCAGCTGGGACGCCGACACCGAGGCGGAGATCGTGGGCGTGGTGGACGACGTCCACGAGATGACGCTGACGGACGCGCCGTCGCCCGCGTTCTACCGCCCGCTCGCGCAGCACCCCGACGGGAACCTCAACGTCCTGGTGCGCACCACGGGCGACCCCATGGCGCTCGCGGGGGCGGTCCGGGCCGAGGTCAAGGCGCTCGACCCCGATCTGCCGGTGGCCAGCGTGCGGACCATGGAGTCGGTGGTCGCCGATGCCACGGCGCGGTCGCGGCTGAGCAGCTACCTGCTGGCGGGCTTCGCGGCCATCGCGCTCCTCCTGGCCGCGATCGGGCTGTACGGCATCATCTCGTACGGGGTGGCACAGCGCCGGGGGGAGATCGGCGTGCGGGTGGCGCTCGGGGCCGACCGGGGCTCCATCCTGGGGCTGATCGTGCGCCAGGGGATGGTGCTGACGGCGGTGGGGCTGACGGTGGGGCTGGCGGGCGCGTTTGCCCTCACCCGGCTGCTGCGCTCGCTGCTGTTCGGCGTGGGCGCGGCCGACCCGGTCACCTTTGTCGCGGTGCCGGTCCTTCTCGCGGCGGTGGCGCTCCTCGCCAGCTACGTCCCCGCCAACCGGGCCGCCCGCACGGATCCCGCCGTGGCGCTTCGAGGGCAGTAAACGGCTTCGTACGAACGGTTTGGGCGTACCCCGGCTGGCGCCCGGGGGCACGCCCAAACCCAGCAGTTCAAAAGCCGTTAAAAGAACCTCACTCCACATCCCCCTCCACGGCACGAAGGCGCAGGTGAACGGTGGTCCCCTGCCCCGGCTCCGAGTCCACGGTCACCTCCCCCCCCCACGACTCCACCAGCCGCCGCACGATCGCCAGCCCCAGCCCCGTGCCGCTGCTGCGCGTGGAGAACTGCGGCTCGAACACCCGCGGCAGCAGCTCGGCCGGGATCCCCTCGCCGGTGTCCTCCACCTCGAGCATCACCCAGGCGCCGCCCCCCGCGGGCCCGCCGGCGATGCGGATCTCGCCGCCCTCCGGGAGCGCCGCGCGGGCGTTTTCCAGCAGGTTGACGATCACCTCCTTGAGCTCTCCCACGCGCGCCAGGGCCAGCGGCGTCCCGGGCGCCACCTCCACCCGGTAGCCGATCCCGTCGTGCGAGCCGCGGTACAGCGCCAGCGTTTCCTCGGCCACGCGCTCCAGGCTCACCTCCTCCAGTCCGCCCGCGGCCTGCGCCGGCGCCCCGAAGCGCGCGAAGGCGCGGGCGATCTCCCCCAGCCGGTCGATCTCGGCGAGGATGGCGTCCACGTTGCGGTCCAGGATCTGCTCGAAGTCCGGCCGGCCGTCGGCGTGGGCCCGCCGCAGGTGCTGCACCGACAGCTTGATGGGGGTGAGCGGGTTCTTGATCTCGTGCGCCACCTGGCGCGCCATCTCGCCCCAGGCCAGCACCCGCGCGGTGCGCATCTCGGTGGTGACGTCCTCCAGCACCACCACGGCCCCGGCGATCCCCGTCTCGCCGCGCAGCCTCCGCAGCCGCAGGCGGATGGTCCGCCCCTCGATCTCCAGTTCCTCGCCGTGCTCCACCTCGCCGGAGCGCCGGAAGTCGCGCAGGGCGCGCGCCACCGCCGCCGCCACCGGGCCGTCCTCCGGCACCGTGCGCCCGGTCTCCACCGGCGTCCCCAGGATCTCGGCGGCGCGCGCGTTGATCAGCGCCACCTTGCCCGCGGTGTCCAGCGCGAGCACCCCGGTCCCCGCCTCGGCGACCACCGCCTCGGTGCGGCGGGTTTCCCGCTCCAGCGCGGCCCGGGTGCGCCGCAGCCGCAGCACCATGCGGTTGAAGGAGCGGTACAGCCCGCCGAACTCGTCGCCGCGCGTTTCGCGCAGGCGGATCCCCAGGTTGCCGGCGCCCACCGCCGCCGCGGCGCTGCTCAGGTCCTCGATGGGGCGCGACAGGGCGCGCCCCACGAAGAACGACAGCACCACCGAGAGCCCCGCCCCCAGCAGCACCGCCAGCAGCACGGCGTTGCCCAGCTCGCGCTGCCGCCGCGCGATCTCGCCCGAGGCGAGCGGGGTGGGCGCGGCGAGCACCTGCGCGGGGGACACGCGCCGGTACGCCAGCAGGTAGTCGCGCCCGGCCAGCTCGCGCTCCTCCAGGTCGCGCACGGCCTCGCCGCTGCTGAAGAGCATGTAGAAGCGCGGCGGCAGCCAGGTGTTGTACAGCCCCAGCTCCAGCACCTCCGGCGACGACGCGCCGGTGAGCACGCCGCGGTGGTACAGGAGCAGGTCGGCGTGCACGTGCTCGGCCAGCGTGGGGAGCGTCCGGCCGCCCAGCTCCCCCGCGGCCTGCTCCAGCGCGCGCTCCGCCAGGGCGCCGGCGGTGCGCACCACCTCGCGGGCGAGCGCCTGGTACGCCGTGGCGCCGAACACGGCCATGGGGAGGAGGAAGAAGGCGAAGAGCGCCAGGGTCAGGCGGCCGCGGAAGGTGCGGGCCCACACCCACTCGGTGGAGCCCAGCCCCAGCGGCTCCCCGCACAGGGTGCGCGCCAGCGTCCACACCACCGCCATCACCGACAGCGCGAACGCCAGCACCAGCACCGAGCGCACCCCCAGCAGGAAGGGCGAGGGGGTGCGCACCAGCAGGTGCGCGTGCATGGGCCCGGCGGGGAAGCGCACCACCGTCTCGCTGCGCCACCCCTGCGGCGTGTGCAGCCACTCCATGCGCCCGGGCTGCGCCGGGGCGTCCGCGGCCGTGGCGGCGGGCACCAGCGACAGCGAGGTGGGGCCGCCCTCGTCCTCCGGCTCGCGCCCGGGGTCCAGGAAGCGCGACAGCGCCCCGGAGCGCCCCAGGTGGGCGCGGGGGGGGACCGCCACCGTCACCGCGCGCCCCCCGGGGAGGGGCACCAGGAGCAGGTAGTGCACGGCGGGCTGGTCGGCGTAGCGCTCCAGGATGGGCTCCTCGGCGCTGGCGGCGCGCGCCAGCAGCGGGCCCACCAGCGAGTCCGGGAGCGCCACGTCGGTGAGGCGCAGCTCCGCCGCGGGGCGGACGCCGCTCCACAGGGTGACGCGCGCCTCGTACCCCTCCTTGGCGAGCCCCGCCCCCACCCAGCTCTGGTACAGCAGCCCCACCCCCACCCGCCCCTCCGCCGCGTTCAGCAGCGCGCGCTCCGCGAACTGCCGCAGCAGGAAGTCCAGGTACGGGTCCGGGGTGGTTCCCAGCCGGGCCAGCTCCCGGCCCGCGCCCTCCAGCCGCGCGTCCAGGTGCGCCACCCACAGCGTGGAGGAGGCGAGCGTCGCACCCAGCCACCCGGCCGCCAGCCAGGGGACCAGGCTCCCCCGCCCCGGCCGCGCCCGCGCGAACGCCGCCGCGAACATCCCGAAGGGGAGCGCCCACAGCGCCGGCACCCACGCCGGCACCTCGCGCCCCGGCCTCCACCACAGCACCACCCCGATCCCCAGCGCCGCGGCGAGCGCCAGCGCGGGGACCCACCAGCGCGCGGCCAGGTCGCGCTCCGGCTCGGGCGGGGGCGCGGGAAAGAGCAGGAAGAGGGGGATGGCGACCGCCAGCGTCGCCGCCATGACCAGCGAGATCCCCCCGGCGGAGTGCGCCGCCAGCATCCCCTGCGACGCCGAGCCCGCCACCAGCCGCAGCGCCAGCGGGGCGAGCAGCGCCGCCGGGACCACGCGCAGTCCCACCCGCAGCCGCGCCGGGCTGCCCAGCGGCCGGCGGTGGGTGAGCATCCACACCGCACCCCCGGTAAACAGCACCATCAGCTGCCCCAGGGTGACGTCCACGGGGAGCGGGAGGACGAAGCCCAGCGGCGAGAACACGTCGTCCATCCCGGTCATCTCCCCCAGCGGCGCCGCGAGCGCCGCCAGCGTCGCCGCCGCCACCGGGATCCCCGGCGGCCCGCGGCGGCGGCGGTACCACGCCGCCGCCAGCAGCGCGAACGCCGCCCCCCACGCCGCCGCCACCCCCCAGCGCCCCGACGACAGGATGCGCTCGCGCCAGCGCTCCTGCGTCAGCCGCGCGAACGACACGCTGAGGATGGGGACCCCGTCGCTCTCCCAGTCCCACACCGACTCCCCCTGGGCCCGGTCCGGGGTGGTGAAGCGCGGCGTGAGGCCGTGGGCGGCGGTGAACGCCTCCGTGTACGGCCGCGTCCCCTCCCCGATGGACACGTTGGCGTCCAGGAGGATGGCGGCCACCGCCGTGCGCCCGTCCTCGAAGGTCCGCGAAAAGTACAGGTAGCCGAAGAGCGGCCCCGCCGAGAAGAAGTAGGGCCGCACCCCGCGCCGCACCGAGTCGGGGACCGCGCCGCGGTGCTCCCCCGCCCACGCCACCGGCGCGCCGTCCGGCCCGTACACCGCCACCGCCGACACCTCGTTCTCGCCGCGGAGCACCGACAGGCGCTGGAAGAGCCCGGCCCGCCCGCGGGCGCCCCGCGCCGCCGCCACCGCCCCGTCCACCGCCGTTTCGCCGCGGTCCACCAGCGCGTTCAGGTCGTCGCCGAGCGCCACCCCCGCGCGCTCCTCCACCAGCAGCCGCACCAGCTCCCAGTCGCCCGCCACCCGGTCCAGCCGCAGCTGCACCCCCGCCGCCGCCCCAAGCCCCAGCCAGAGCGCGGTCGCCGCCCCCAGCCCCCAGCGCCCGCCGCCGCGCGCGGCGAGCACGGTCCACAGCAGCGCCGCCGCCGCCGCCACGGCCAGCAGCTCGCCCGAGGTGCGCCGCATCCACAGGGCGAGCGCCACCAGGGCGATCCACCCCGCGGCCCACCCCGCGCGCTCGCGCAGGCCGGGTGCCGGCTGGTCCGCCGCTTGCGGGGCTGGCACGCCGACCGTCGCCACCTTCCCCGCCACTATGCCCGGCTCCTTGCGCTCATACTCCCTGACAGACCTGTCGTGGCCCGAGGTCGTCGCGTACCTGGAGCGCGACCGGCGGCTGATCCTTCCCGTGGGCGCCTGCGACCAGCACGGCCCCCACCTCCCGCTCGGCGCCGCCACCTGCATCGCCGAGGCGCTCGCCGACGACCTGTCGCGCGAGTTCGCGGTGCTGCGCGCCCCCACCTTCGCCTACGGCGTCAACGTCCCCACCGAGCGCGACTTCGCCGGCACGGCCACGCTGCGCAGCAAGACGCTGCACCGCGCGCTCAACGAGCTGGTCAACGCGTGGGAGTCGCACGGGTTCACGGAGATCGTGATGGTCACCGCCAGCGAGCACGACCCCCAGGCGGAGGCCATGGCGACGGTGTACGCCCGAAGGGCGCGGGTGCGGGTGGTGGAAGCGCTCGCCGTGGATCTTTCGCAATATCTCAGGGAGCCCGAGGGGCCGCAACACGGCGGCGAGGTGGTGACCTCGCTGCTCCTGCACCTGCGTCCGCAGGCGGTGGACATGCAGGCCGCCCAGGACTGCCTCATGGACACCGAGAAGTACCGGCGCTTCGTGCGCGGCAAGCTCCCCGTGCTCCCCGCCGGCTGCCCCGGCTCCATCGGGCGCCCCACGCTCGCCACCGCCGAGACCGGGCGGCTCATCTACGACCACATCCTCGAGCGCATCCGCCAGAAGATCTTCATCTCCCCGCCGCCCGACGAGGGGTGATTGTGGTTTTGTGCGTCGAGGCGGGGCCGCTACGGAGCCCGGCCAAACTGCGGCCGGTCTCCTCCGCGGGCTCCGGGAACCCCGGGAAACAGCCCCCGGGTTTCCCTCCGCCGGGGTGAGCCTCGCCAAACCGCCGGCGAGTCTCCCCCCGAACCGATTCATGTGGGTACTACGGAACGGCAACGGCGCGGCCACGCACGGCCCGTACTCCGCACCGCCGTTGCAGGCTGTTCCCTATTCCCTGTTCCCTATTCCCTCGCCGTTCCCCGCACTTTCGCGCTCCTCCGGGGTATCCCCGTCCACACGAGACCATCCAAGGAGACCTCATGCCGATCGTACGCAGCCTCCTCGCGCTCCTCCTCCTCGCCCCGGCGGCGCCGCTGGGCGCGCAGGGGACGGTGGTGGACCAGGGGAGCTTTCGCGTGACCGTGGGCGGGCAGACGGCGGGGACGGAGGAGTTCGCGATCCGGCAGAGCGGGAGCGGCACCGGCAGCGACGTCACGGCCACGGGGCGGGTGGAGGTCACCCTCCCCGGCGGCACGCTGGAGCTGGTGCCGCGGCTGCGGGCGCGCGGGCTGGACGCGTCGCCGGTCAGCTACCAGGTGGACGTGGGCGGCGACTCGCCGCGGCGCATCCTGGGGCAGGTGGGCGCCGGGCGCTTCAGCGCGCGCATCGTTTCCACCTCCGGCGAGCAGCTGCGCGAGTACGTGGCCAGCGACCGCGCGCTCATCCTGGACGACGGCGTGGCGCACCACTACTACTTCCTCGCGCAGCGGCAGCGGAACGGCACGGTGCCCGTCATCGTCCCGCGCGAGAACCGGCAGGTGGTGGCGACGGTGTCCAGCCGCGGCGAGGAGCGCGTGGACGTGGGCGGGGCCACGGCCAGCCTGTTCCACCTGGTGGTGCAGGTCCCCGGCTCCAGCGAGCGGCACGTGTGGGTGGACGCCCTGGGGCGCGTGATCCGGGTGCGCATCCCCGCCACCGGCTACGAGGCCACGCGCACCGAGCTGCCGCGCTGACCTCCGGCCCCGCGCCCGTCCCGCGCCCTCCCGGCCCCACGGCCGGGAGGGCGCCGCGCTTCCGGGGGGTTCTCCCCTCCCCCGCGCCGGGCGGCTATCTTTGCCCGCGATCCCTGGCCCCATCCACCGAGCCGCCCGCACCGTGAACGACGCAACGCACCCGGCCGCCGCCGCCCCCGCCCCGCTGGGCCGGCGCGTCCTGCAGACCTTTCTCGCCCCCGCCGACCTGTTCCGCGCTTCGCGGGGCTACGCCCCCTGGATGGGGCCGGTCCTCCTTTCCACGCTGGTGGCGATGGTGGCGGTGCTCGCCATCCCCGACCAGGCGTTCGAGCTGACCGAGCCGCCCGTGAACCGTCGCGGCCGCCCGGTGGAGGTCACCTCCGGCCTGGAAACCATCGCCCTGTACGGGCGCATGCTGCGGATGCTCTCGGCGCTCGCCATGCACCCGCTGATCGTGCTCGCCGCCGCGGGGGTCCTGGCGCTTCTCTTCAGCGTGCTGCTGCGCGGCGAGGCGCGGTACCTCCAGTACCTGTCCATCGCCGCGCACGCCTCGCTCGTCGCGGCGCTGGGCACGCTGGTCGCCGCGGTGGTCGCTCTCCTGCGCGGCGCCGAGCCGCGGGGGATCACCCCGGCGCTCCTCCCGCTGGCGGCGCCGGACGGCTTCGCCTACCGGCTCCTGGAAGGGCTGGACCTGTTCACGCTGTGGGCGCTGCTCGTGGCGGCGCTGGGGGTGAGCCTGGTCAACCGCCGGCGCTCCTTCGCCAGCGCCGCCGCCCTGCTGCTGGGCGTCTACGTCGCGCTCGTCGTGGGCGTCGCCGCCCTGGGCACGTGACCCCCGCGCTCCCGGCACGCCGGGAGCGCTCCCACCCCGGCCGCGGGCACCAACCCCTTGCGGCCCATCGGCATACTCCCGTCATCCGTTTGGCGTTAGATTGCTTTCGCCGCGCGGTCGACGGACCCCCGGAAGGGTCGGGAGCGCCCTGAAACTTTCCGCTCCACCCCCCCGTAGTCCCCGTCGTCCGACGCACTCCCGTCCGCCTTCCCGACCCCGGAAAGATCCCCAGATGTCCGCTCATCGCATCCAGACCTCCCGCCTGGCCGCCGGCCGCCGCGCGGCGGGCGCCCTGGCCCTGGCGGCGGCGCTCGCCTCCCCCGCCGTGCTCGGCGCGCAGGAGACCGGGCCCGCGCCCGCCGCTCCCGCCGCCCTCACCCTCGAGGACGCGATCGCGCTGGCGCGCCGGAACAACCCCGACCTGCTGGCGACGCAGAACGACCGGCGGACCGCGCGGGCGGCCTCCCGCGCCGCCCGCGCCGACTTCATCCCGTCGGCGCGCGTGTCCAACACCTTCGGGTACACCGCCGAGGGCGAGCGGCGCTACGGCTCCGTCGCCCTGGCCGCCAACGACCCCGCCATCTACTCGTCCAGCTACAGCCTGGGGCTGTCGGCCGACCTGAGCGGCGCCAAGCTGATGCAGCCCGCCATCACCCGCGCGCAGGAGCGGGCCACCGAGCACCGCATCGTGGGCGCCGAGGCCAACCTGGCCTCGCAGGTCGCCCAGCAGTACCTCGGCGTGCTGCAGGCCGAGGAGGTGGTCGCGCAGGCCGAGCGCGAGGTGTCCCGCACCGACGAGCACCTGCGCCTGGCGCAGGCCCGCCTGGACGTGGGCGCCGGGACGCCGCTGGACGTGCGCCGCGCCGAAACGCAGAAGGGGCAGGCGCAGGTCAGGCTCCTGCAGGCGCGCAACACCGTGGCCACGGCCACGCTGGGGCTCGGCCAGCTCATGGGGGTGGACCTGCAGCCGGGGGCGAAGCTCACCTCCGAGTTCGCGCTCTTCCAGCCGCAGTTCGACGCCGCGGCGCTGGTGGCGCAGGCCACCGCCAACAACCCCAACCTGCGCGCCGCGCGCTCCAGCGCGGGCGCAGCGCGCACCGGGATCCGGGCCGCCCGCTCGAGCTACCTCCCCACCCTCAACTTCAACGTGGGGTGGGACGGCTCCGTGTACCGCGTGGGCAACCTGAACCCGCTGGTGGAGGCGGGGATCGAGAACGCCCAGGGCCAGCTGGACGCCTGCTTCCGGGGCAACCAGCTCGCCGCGCTCCTGGGCCAGGCCCCGCAGGACTGCGGCCGGTTCGCCTTCACCCCCGAGGGCATCCGCAGCCAGGTGCGCGAGCAGAACTCCGGCTACCCGTTCAGCTACAACCGGCAGCCGGTGAGCGCCGCGCTCACCGTGTCGCTCCCCATCTTCACCGGCCTTTCCCGGCACCAGCAGGTGGAGGAAGCGCGCGCCCGCGCCGAGGACGCCGAGTACCAGGTGCGCACGCAGGAGAACACCCTGCGGGTGGAGGTGAACACCCAGCTGCGCAACATGCAGACGGCGTACGAGACCGCGCAGCTGCAGGACCAGGTGATCCGCACGGCGGGCGAGGAGCTGCGGCTGGCGCGGGAGCGCTTCCGCTTCGGCGCGGCGAGCTCGGTGGAGGTGACCGACGCCCAGACCAGCCTGGCGCAGGCCGAGCAGGCCAAGATCGACGCGGTGTACAACTTCCACAAGTCGCTCGCGGCGCTCGAGGCGCTGGTGGGGCAGCGGCTGCGCTGAGCGCTCCGGAGGCACGGCGGGACCCACATACGACGACAACCCACACGGGTTTGGAGATACAGCGGATGAGAACGCGGACGATCGTGATCGGCGGGGTGGTGGTGGCGGCGGTGGCGGGCGGAGTGTTCGCCCGGACGGCCATGGCGGACAAGGGGACGGAGGTGCGCACCGAGGTGATCACCCGGCGCGACCTGACCTCGGTGGTCACCGCCAGCGGGACCATCGACCCCAAGCGCAAGGTGGACATCTCGGCCGACATCTCGGGGCGGGTGATCGAGCTGCCGGTGCAGGAGGGCCAGTGGGTGGAGCGGGGCGCGCTGCTGCTCCGCATCGACCCCACCCAGTACCAGGCGGCGGTGCGCCGCGCCGAGGCCTCGGTGGCGCAGGCGCAGGCCCGCGCCGCCCAGGCGCGCGCCAACCTCATCCAGGCGCAGAACGCGGCCCGCCGGGCGCGGCAGCTCGCCAGCAGCCCGGAGCAGCTCATCTCCCCCGCGGACGTGGAGCAGGCGCAGACCCAGGCGTCCGTGGCGCAGGCCGAGTTCGAGGCGTCGCGCTACGGCGTGGCCCAGGCGCAGGCCGGGCTCACCGAGGCCGGCGAGGCGCTGCGCAAGACCACCATCGTGGCGCCGATGAGCGGGCGCATCACCCGCCTCAACATCGAGGAGGGGGAAACGGCGATCGTGGGGACCATGAACAACCCCGGCTCGCTCCTCCTCACCATCGCCGACCTGTCGGTGATGGAAGCAAAGGTCAAGGTGGACGAGACCGAGGTCCCCGGCATCACCATCGGCGACAGCGCCCGGGTGCGGATCGACGCCTTCCCGGACCGCGTCTTCGGCGGCACGGTGACCCGCATCGCCAACAGCTCGCTGCAGGGCGCGACGGCGGGGATGGGCGCCGCGGCGGGCGGCGAGCAGCAGTCGGTGGACTTCGAGGTGGTCATCACCCTGGACAACCCGCCGGAGCAGCTCCGCCCCGACCTTTCCGCCACCGCGGACATCGTCACCGACACCCGCAGGGCGTCGCTGTCGGTGCCCATCATCGCGCTGACGGTGCGCGACGCCCAGGGCAAGAAGCTGGACTCGGGCGACGAGGACGAGGGCGACGACGCGGCCCCGGCGAAGGCGGAGACCGGCCGCCGCCGGGACGAGGACGGGGTGGAGGGCGTGTTCGTGATGCACGGCGACTCGGTGGCGTTCGTGCCGGTGCAGGTGGGGATCGCCGGCGACCGCTACTTCGAGGTCAAGCGCGGGCTCCGCGGCGGGGAAACGGTGGTGGCCGGGAGCTACCAGGCGATCCGCGAGCTGGAGTCGGGCTCGCGGGTGCGCCTCCCCGAGGCGGGCGACAAGGGGAACTCCGGCAAGGAGAAGCAATGAGCGCCGCGCGCGACGTCATCATCGAGGCCCGCGGGCTTCAGAAGCACTACCAGCTGGGCACGGAAACGGTCCGCGCGCTGCGCGGGGTGGACCTGGTCATCGGCCGCAACGAGTACGTGGCCATCATGGGCCCCTCCGGCTCCGGCAAGTCCACCTTCATGAACCTCATCGGCTGCCTGGACTCGCCCACCTCGGGCGAGTACATCCTCAACGGGCACCCGGTGGCGGGGATGAGCGACGACGAGCTGGCGCGCGTGAGGAACCGCGAGATCGGCTTCGTCTTCCAGACCTTCAACCTGCTCCCCCGCTCCACCGCGCTGGAAAACGTGGAATTGCCGCTGGTCTACGCCGGCGTGGGCAAGAGCGAGCGGCGAGAGCGCGCGGTGGAGGCGCTGCGCTCGGTGGAGCTGGGCGACCGCATGGACCACCGCCCCAACGAGCTGTCGGGCGGCCAGCGGCAGCGCGTGGCCATCGCGCGGGCGCTGGTGAACGCGCCCGCCATCATCCTGGCGGACGAACCCACGGGGAACCTGGACTCCCGGACCTCCGAGGAGATCATGGGGCTGTTCGCGCGGCTGCACGACCAGGGGCAGACCATCATCATGGTCACGCACGAGGCGGACATCGCCGCCCACGCCGAGCGGGTGGTGACGCTGCGCGACGGGACCATCCACAGCGACCTGCGGCAGACGCCGTCCCCGGTGCAGCTCCGCCCGGCGCCGGCGGAGGACACCGAGCCGGCGCTTTCCGGGGCCTGAGCCGTGGCCGCGCGCAAACGGGCGCGGATGCCGCTGGGCGACGCGCTGCGCGTGTCGTTCCAGATGATCCGCGTCAACAAGCTGAGGGCCTTCTTCACCGTGCTGGGGACGGTGATGGGGGTGACGTTCCTGATCGCCGTGATCACCCTGATCACCGGGATGGACTCCTACATGAAGGAGGACTTCGCGGGCAAGGTGTACGGCTTCAACAGCGTGATGCTGCGCCGCCGTCCCTCGGTCACCATGAGCGACGACCCGGAGCTGCGGCGCGAGTGGCGCCGCCGCCAGCGCCTCACCTTCGAGGACGCCGCGTGGCTGCAGGAGCGGATGGAAACGCCGGGGATCCTTTCCATCAA
Source organism: Longimicrobiaceae bacterium (assembly GCA_040509335.1). Taxonomy (GTDB): domain Bacteria; phylum Gemmatimonadota; class Gemmatimonadetes; order Longimicrobiales; family Longimicrobiaceae; genus JAFAYN01. The sequence goes on from JBEVLE010000310.1 coordinate 14,310, forward strand.
CTCCGAGCGCGGGGGCAAGGTGGACGGCCCCGGCGGCCGCACGCTGGAAGGCGTCCGCGTCTCCGGCGCGTCGGCCAGCTACTTCACCGGGCGGGACATGGGGGTGGAGTCGGGGCGCGTGTTCTCGGACCAGGAGGCGGAGCGCGGCGTCCCCGTGGTGGTGGTGGGCAAGGACGTGGCGGACAAGCTGTTCGAGGGGCGGAGCCCGCTGGGGAAGACGGTGCGTGTGCAGGGCTTCCCGTACCGGGTGGTGGGGGTGCTGGAAAAGCAGGGCTCGCTCTTCGGCATGTCCATGGACAACGTGGTGATCGCCCCGGCGCGGTCGCGGGTCAACGGCTACGTCAACCCGCACAACGTGGTGGACGAGATCACCTACAAGGTGGCCGACGCCTCGCTGGTGCCGCGCGCCCAGGCGGAGCTGGAGGGGTGGATGCGCATCCGCCACCGCCTGCGCCCCGGCGAGAACAACGACTTCGAGCTGGAAACGGCCAGCGAGAGCCTGGCCTTCTGGAACAAGATCGCCACCTACCTGATGCTGGCGCTCCCCCTTCTGGTGGGGATCTCGCTGGTGGTGGGCGCGGTGGTCATCATGAACATCATGCTGGTGGCGGTCACCGAGCGCACCCGCGAGATCGGGCTGCGCAAGTCGCTGGGCGCGCGCCGCCGCGACATCCTCGCGCAGTTCATGATCGAGGCGGGGACGCTGTCGGGGGCCGGCGGGGTGCTGGGGATCGGGCTGGGGATCGGGCTGGCGGCGCTGGTGTCCGCCTTTTCGCCGCTCCCGGCCCGGGTCTCGCCGCTGTCCATCGTCCTGTCCATCTTCCTGGGCGTGGGCGTGGGGCTGGCCGCGGGGGTGTACCCGGCGTACCGCGCCTCGCGCCTGGACCCCATCGAAGCCCTGCGCAGCGAATAGGGAGAGCGCACCATGACTTCGAAGGGACGGAGGCGAAGCCGATGAACCTGACATCCGCCCGCGAGGGCGTGGGGATCGCGCTGGACGCGCTGCGCTCCAACAAGGTGAGGGCGTTCCTCACCATCCTGGGGATCGTGATCGGCGTCGCCACGGTGATGGCGATGGCCGCGGTGGTGGGCGGGCTGCGCACGGGGATCATGCAGGAGATCGAGGGGATCGGCCCCAAGAACTTCGTGGTCACCCGCTTCGAGCAGGACGGCCTGGTGATCAACGACGGCAACGGCCCCCCTCCGTGGGAGGGAAAGCCGCCGGTGACCTTCCAGGAGGCGGAGCTCATCCGCTCCCTCCCCTCCATCCGCTCGGCCGCCGCCGCGGTGGACGCCAGCGCCGACCTCAAGTACGGCGCCAGCACCTACGCCCAGGTGATGCTCCCGGCCCGCGACCACCAGTGGCCGGACTACGCCCAGGGGGACTTCGTCTACGGGCGCAACTTCCTCCCGGACGACGTGGCGCGCTCCAACCGCGTCGTGGTCCTGTCCGTGGACCTGGCGAAGAAGGTGTTCGGCGAGATCGATCCCGTGGGCAGGTCGGTGCGCCTGCGCGGGCAGCCCTTCCAGGTGGTGGGCGTGTACCGCCAGAAGCCCAACTTCTTTTCCAACTTCATCAAGGAGTGGGGGATCGTCCCGCCCACCACGGCCATCAAATACCTGGACGCGGACCGGGACTGGATGTCGCTCCTGGTGGTGCCGGCGGGGACGGTCTCGCAGGAGCAGGCCATCGACGACGTCACCGCCGCGCTCCGCGTGGCGCGCGGGCTGCGCCCCGGCGAGGAAAACAACTTCGCCGTGACCCGCCAGCAGGCGATCGCCGACATGTTCGACCGCATCACGGGGGTGTTCGCCCTCATCATGCTGGTGCTTTCCTCCATCGGGCTCATGGTGGGCGGGATCGGCGTGGTGGCGATCATGATGATCTCCGTCACCGAGCGCACCCGGGAGATCGGGGTGCGCAAGGCGCTGGGGGCCACCCGCCGCGAGATCCTGTGGCAGTTCCTGGTGGAATCCATGACCGTCACCACCATCGGCGGGGCGATCGGGATGGTGCTGGGCGGGGGCGGGGCTCTCCTCCTCGCCGCCTTCACCCCGCTCCCGGCCACGGTGCCGCTCTGGTCGGTCGCCGCGGCGCTGGGCGTGTCCGCCGTCACGGGGATCGGCTTCGGGCTGTACCCGGCCAACAAGGCCGCCCGCCTGGACCCTGTGGAGGCGCTGCGCTACGAGTGAGTGCGAACGGCGGGGTTCGGGCGTGCCCCCGGCTGGCGCCGGGGTCGGGCTTCGGCTCCGTAACGCACGAAACAACCGTGCGTAACGGAGTCGAGCCCCGGCAAACTGCCGCCGGGTCTCGCCCCTTCGGGCCGAAATCCCTCAC
>JBEVLE010000311.1:0-3430 GCA_040509335.1 Longimicrobiaceae bacterium
GGGTTCGGGCGTGCCCCCGGCTGCGCCGGGGTCGGGCTTCGGCTCCGTAACGCAGCAAACAACGCTGCGTAACGGAGTCGAGCCCGCGCAAACAGCCGCGCGGTCTCGCCCCTTCGGGCCGAAATCCCTCACGCGAAGGCCGGCGTGGCGGCTTCAGCGCCGCGCGTGCTCCTCGGCCAGCACCTCGCGTCCCAGGGCGACGACGCCCTCGGCGAGCGCGTCGAAGTCGTCGCGGCGGCTGCGGTGGTTGACGTTGGCGGCGCGGATGGCGAAGCGGCCGCGCAGCACGGTGCTGGAGGGGACGGCGATCCCCCGCTCCTGCAGGCGCAGCAGCACCTCGGCGTTGACGCGGTCCAGCACCTCGTCCGCCACGCCCGCGGGCGCGTAGCGGAAGCACACCACGTTGAGCGGCACCGGGGCGAGCAGTTCCAGCTCCGGGTGCGCCTCCACGCGGGCGGCCAGGTGGCGGGCCTGGCGGACGTTCTGCTCGATGAGGCGCGCCAGCTTGTCCACGCCGTACGCCTTGAGCGACATCCACACCTTGAGCGCCTTGAAGCCGCGGGTGAGGTCCACGCCGCGCTCGGCGAAGGGGAGCCCCGCGGACATCACCCCGCGCTCGGCGCCGGCCAGGTAGGCGGCCGCCATGGCGAAGGCGGCGCGGTGCACCGCGGGGTCGCGCACCAGCACGCACGCGCACTCGAAGGGGAGGTACCCCCACTTGTGCAGGTCGAACCCCACCGAGTCCGCCTCCTCCAGCCCCGCCACCCCCGGCCGCAGCCCGTCCGACAGGTACGCCAGCGCCCCGAAGGCGCCGTCCACGTGGAACCAGAGCCCCTCCCGCCGGCAGAAATCGGCCAGCGCCCGCAGGTCGTCCGTGGCGCCGGTGTTCACCGTGCCCGCGGTGCCCACCACGCACACGGGCCGCATCCCCGCGGCGCGGTCCTCCGCCACCCGGCGGGCCAGCGCGGCCGGGTCCATCCGGTAGTCGGCGTCCACGGGGACGCGCCGGAAGGCGCGGTTCCCCATCCCCAGCAGCTCCACCGCGCGCCCCAGCCAGCCGTGCGTCTCGACCGAGGCGTAGACCGTCAGCGGGGGGCCGCCGTGGAGCCCTTCCGCGCGCACGTCGAAGCCCGCCCGGGCGTGCCGCGCGACGGCGAGGCCCAGGACGTTGGCCATGGTGCCGCCTGTCACCAGCACTCCGCCGGCGTCGGGCGGAAAGCCGAGGAGCTCGGCGAGCCAGCGGACCACCTGCGCCTCCACCAGCGCGGGCGCCTGGGTGAAGCCGGCCATGTGCGGGTTCATGGCCGCGGCGAGCATGTCCGCCATCATCCCCAGCGGCGTTCCGTTCCCCTGCACCCACCCCCAGAACCGCGGGTGCCGGTTGCCGTTGCTGTACGGGAGCACGCTGCGCACGAACTCGTCGTACACCGCCTCCTCGCCCGCGCCGGCGCGCGGCACCGGCTCGTCCAGGGCGCGCCTCACCTCGTCGGGGAGGGGCTGCCAGGCCGGACGCTCGCGCAGCGTGGCCAGGTGGTCCAGCGTGTCGTCCAGCATGCGGTGGGCGAGCGCGCGGAACCGGTCCCAGCTTTCCGGGTCCAGCGTTTCCTCCGGCGGGGTGTGCTCCGTCTGCATTCCGTTCCTGTCGGTGAAGGGAAACGGGAGAGATAGCGCGCCCGGCCGCCGTCCCGCTACCCGTTTCTTGCGGTGAAATCGCCCGCGCGTCCGCCACCCTCACCCGGAGGAAGCCGATGAAGACGAACGTCGCCCGGTCCGTGCTCGCGTCCTCGCCAGGTGCTGGGTGGCGCGCTTCGGGGAGGGGGGGAGCCGGGGCGGGCGGCACCAGCGCACCGTGGACGGCTTCGAGCTGGCTCCCCCGCGGGACTAGCCGCGCCGCGGGAGGCGGCCGCGGCTAGCGCCCCGCCGTGCGGGCCGGCGGCGGCACGTCGTGCCGGAGCACGGCGACCAGGGCGCCCCGCTCCGGGTCGCGCGGGTGGCGGCGGAAGTCCCAGCGGCGCGTTTCCAGGACGAAGCCGCGGATGCGGCGGCCGGGCGGGGCCGCGGCGGCGGCGCGGCGGGCGCACGCGTCCAGGAAATCGCGCAGCAGCGGGATGCGCTCGGGGTGCGTGTCCCAGTCGCGCAGCAGCCTGCGGTAGCGCGAGTCCGCCATGGCGCCGATCCAGCGCTCGAAGCGCGCCGGCGCGACCGTGCCGTCCTCGTACACCACCAGCGGCCGCACGTACTCCACCGGCTCCAGCGCTTGCGGCCGGCTGAACATCTGCATGGCGGTGATGGGGAACTTCTCCGTGCGGGTGGCCCACGCCAGGCACGCCACCGCCAGGAACGCCCGCGCCACCCCCAGCAGCCGGCGCGCGGCGGGATCCGCGGCGGCGGGGGACGGGACCCACGCCGCCGCTTCCGTGCGCGCCCGCCCCCACGCCGCGGCCAGCCGGTCGCGCAGCGGCGCCCAGTCGTAGAACACGGCCTGGATGGCGATGAGGTCGGGGAAAAGGATGTTCTGCATCAGCAGGATGCCCACGTGCATCCCGGCCATGACCAGGGGGAGGACGCGCCGCGCCAGGGCGCCGGCGAGCACCCCCACGAAGGTGACCTCGCCCACCAGCGACGCCAGCCCCAGCACGCCGAACACCCAGGTGGGCCAGGCGAGCATGGCGTCGGTGAGCCGGAAGTCGAAGTGCATGGGCTCCACCACGGTGGCGACCACCATCTGCTTCATGTGCTCGCCGCGCCACCACCCGAAGCCGGTGTTCCGCAGCTTGCTCAGCCCCGCCAGCGTGTAGGGGATGGCGACCGCCATCCACACCAGGAAGCGCCCCGCGCCGTAGCGCATGCGGGGCACGCGCGCCGGCTCCACCGCCGCGCCGCGCCGCAGGCGCAGCCGCCGGTCCAGCGAAAAGGCGTCGCCGCAGGGGGTGAAGGCGAGGAGGAGAAGGCAGTAGAGCGGGATCACGCCCGTGTGGTACGACCAGGCGTAGGCGCGGAAGATGGAGGCGAAGAGGAGGTAGGCGAGCGCCCCCGCCGGCACCGTCCAGCGGGTGAACAGCCCCAGCAGCGCGAGCGCGAGCAGCACTCCCGTGAGCCACTGGTACGCGAGCAGCGCCGGCGCGCTGGCGAGGAACCGGTCGAAGCCGATGGGGAGCGAGTGCAGCAGCCCCACCAGCCAGTGGTGGTCCGCGTCCAGCATGCCGCGCGGCAGCGCCGCCGAGCTGGGAAGGTCCTCCCACAGCACGCTCGCCAGCAGGATCGCCGCGACCCACGCGCGCGTGGCCCCCAGCGCCTCCGCGGTGGCCGGCGGCACCCACCGGTCCGCGCGCGCCGGCCGCAGCGCCGCGAACGCCGGCACCGCCGCCCCCAGCACGAGCAGCAGCAGCGCCCCGTCGCGCAGCGACGCGCGCCACCCCTCCAGCGCCCG
>JBEVLE010000312.1:0-14682 GCA_040509335.1 Longimicrobiaceae bacterium
GCCGCGGCGTGCGCCGCGGCCCTCTCCGTCGTGCCGGATCCGGAGCTTACAGCGTGCTCTTGTAGAGCAGGCGGTTGGGCGTGCCGGAGGGGTTGCCGGTGATCACGTTCGCCGTGGCGTTGGTCTTGATCCACGAGTCGATGGTGGAGGTCGCGGCGTTGCCGTAGGTCGCCTTGTACAGGGCGCCCACGCCGGCCACGTGCGGCGAGGCCATGGAGGTGCCGCTGATGGTGTTGGTGCCGCCGTTCAGCCAGGTGGAGGTGATGCTGCTCCCCGGGGCGTACAGGTCCACGCAGCTCCCGTAGTTGGAGTACGAGGCCTTGGCGTCGGTGCTGGTGCTCGCGGCCACCGTGGTCGCCGCCGAAGCGCTCGCCGGGGACACGTTGCAGGCGAGCTGGTTCTCGTTGCCGGCCGCCACGGCCACGAACACGCCGGAGTTGGCCAGGTTGTTGATGGCCGTGTTCAGCGTGGACGAGTAGCCGCCGCCGAGCGACAGGTTGGCGACCGCCGGGTTGACGCGGTTCACGCGGACCCAGTCGATGGCCGAGATGATCCCCGAGGTGGCGCCGGAGCCGCTGCAGTTGAGCGTGCGCAGGCCGCGCAGCTGCACGCCCTTGGCGACGCCGTAGGTGCTGGAGCCCACGGTGCCGGCCACGTGCGTGCCGTGCCCGTTGCAGTCCGTGCCGTTGCCGCCCAGGGCGTCGTACACGTTGCTCGCCCGGCCGCCGAACTGCGAGTGGCTGGCGTAGATGCCCGTGTCGATGATGTACGCGTACACGCCCGACGCCGTTGTCGTGTAGTTGTACGTTCCGCTCAGCGGCCGGCTGCGCTGGTCGATACGGTCGAGGCCCCACGTGGCGCCGCTCTGCGTGGCGTCGGCCTCGACGACCTGGTCCTGCTCCACGTAGTCCACGTTGGGGTTGTGGCGGAGCGCGTTCAACTGGCCCTCGTTGAGCGAGGCCGCGAAGCCGTTCACCGCGGCCGTGTAGACGAAGTTGGGCTCCACGCCGGCGACGGCGGCCACCGAGCGCGGGTTCGCGCCCTCCCTCAGCACCACGATGTACGAGCCTTCGATCCCGCGCCCGCCCGCCGCGGAGCGGAGCGGGGCGGCGGCGTCCTGCGGGGTGGCGACGGGGCTTCCCTGGTCGTTGGCGCAGGCGGCGAGCGCGAGCACGGAGCCGGTGAGCAGCGCGTTACGTACGTGACGCATGGTGTTTGCCTCTCGGTGTGGTGTGGAACGGTTGGCTACGTCTACCACGAGGACTGCGGTCGAAGCGGGACTGCTCCCCCGGTGGGGGCCGGTTCCGAGCCGGGTTCGGATGCGCTTCCTCCTGTTCGGCGGGAGCCGCCCGGCCCCGGACGTGTCCGGGACCGGGCGCGTGGTGCGTGGGTGGAACGGTCAGGGCTTGGTCGTGACCAGCGTGTACGCGCCACTGCCGCTGTAGGAGTAGATCTCCCAGTAGTAGTAGCCGGCCGTCCCGGAGTAGGTGATGTTCTCCGTGGAGGTGGCGCTCTCGCTGCGGGCGACGATCGACCACGAGGAGCCGTTCCACTTGTACAGGTACAGGTCGAAGTCCGCCGTGCCGGGGCCCGTGAGCGCGCCCGTGTGCGAGCCGGAAACGGTGCTCTGGTAGTAGGTGCCGTTCGGCTGGATCTGCGACGCGCTGGTTCCGCTCAGGCTTCCCGTGTAGGTGGTGCCGGTCGCCGGCGGGGGCGTGGTGCCGCCGCCGGTGGTCAGCAGCGAGTACACCAGCCGGTTGGGCGAGCCGGTCCCCGCGCTCGTCACCAGGCCGGTGGTGGAGGTGGTGATGATGGCGTTGGCGACCGTCGCCGGGGTGGCCGTCGGGGCGCCCTGCAGGTAGAGCGCGGCGATGCCGGCCACGTGCGGCGAGGCCATGGAGGTCCCGTCGATGGTGTTTGTGGCCGTGTTGCTGCTGTACCACAGGGACTTGATCGCCGAGCCCGGCGCGAACACGTCCACGCAGCTCCCGTAGTTGGAGTACGAGGCGCGGGCGTCGGTGCTGGTGGTGGCGCCCACCGTGATGGCGTTGGCGGCGCGGGACGGGGACACGTTGCAGGCGTTCTGGTTCTCGTTGCCCGCCGCGACCACCACGGTCACGCCCGCGTTGTACATGCGGTTGATGGCGTCGTCGATGGCCGTGGAGGCCCCGCCGCCCAGCGACATGTTGGCGACCGCCGGCTTGACGTGGTTCGCCGTCACCCAGTCCATCCCGGCGATCACGCCGGAGTTGGTGCCGCTGCCGGCGCAGTCGAGCACGCGCACGGCCACCAGCGACACGCCCTTGGCGACGCCGTAGGTGGTGGAGCCGATGGTGCCGGACACGTGCGTGCCGTGCCCGTTGCAGTCCGTCGCCGCGCCGCCGTCCACCGCGTCGTAGCCGCTGGTGGCGCGCCCGCCGAAGTCGGTGTGCGAGGTGTTGATGCCCGTGTCGATGACGTACGCCCGCACGCCCGAGCCGGTGGGCGTGTAGTTGTACGCCCCGTCGAGCGGCCGGTTGCGCTGGTCGATGCGGTCCAGGCCCCAGGTGGCGCCCGTCTGCGTCGTGGAGACCGAGACCTCCTGGTCCTGCTCGATGTAGGCGACCGCGGGGTTGTGCTGGAGCGCGTTGAGCTGACCCTGGTTCAGCGTCGCCGAGAAGCCGTCCAGCGCCGCCGTGTACACGAAGTGCGGGTTCACCCCGGCGACCGCGGCGACGGAGCGGGGGTTCGCGCCCTCGTTCAGCACCACGATGTACTGGTCGGGGATGGCCTTGCCGGTCTCGCCCCTGGCGAGCACGGGAGCGGCGGCCGTCTTCTCGGGGGCGACGGGGGCGGTCCCGTCCGAGCACGCGGCGAACGCCACGGCGGTCGCGGACAGGAGTGCGGAACGTACGATGCGCATGGTCTGGTTCCCTCGTGAGGGGTTCTCAGCGCGCCGGGGGCGTCCCGGCACGGCTGCCTGCCGCCCCGTCCGACGCGCGGCGCGCGCCGGACGGGTACTTCACGTCCGTCAGTAGGCGCTGAACAGGAGCCGGTTGGGCGACCCGGATCCCGGCGAGGTGACCTTGCTCGGAGTGGAGTTGTTGACCAGCGCGTCGCGCACCTGCTGCGGCGTCGCGGCGGGGTTGCTCTGGAGGTACAGGGCGGCCACGCCGGTCACGTGCGGGGCGGCCATGGAGGTGCCGCTCAGGACCTTGGAGCCGGTGGTGCTGGCGTAGTTCGCCGAGGTGATGCTGGAGCCCGGCGCGAAGATGTCCAGGCAGGTCCCGTAGTTGGAGTACGAGGCCTTGGCGTCGGTGCTGGTGGTGGCGCCCACCGTGATGGCGTTGGGCACGCGCGCGGGCGAGTAGTTGCAGGCGTTCTGGGCGATGCCGAGGAAGTTGCCGTTGCCCGCGGCGACGACCACGGTGACGCCGGCGTTGATCATCCCGTTGGTCGCGGCGTCGACCGCCGTGGAGGCGCCGCCGCCCAGCGACATGTTGGCCACCGCCGGCTTGACGTGGTTGGCCGCCACCCAGTCCATCCCCGCGGCGACCTGGGCGTTGGTGCCCGATCCGCTGCAGTTGAGCACGCGCACGGCCTTGAGGTTGACCGTCTTGGCGATCCCCCAGGTCACCCCGCCCACGGTCCCGGAAACGTGCGTCCCGTGCCCCTGGCAATCCGCCGCGGTGCCGCCCAGCGTGACCGCGTCGTACCCGGTGGAGGCGCGCCCGGCGAACTCCACGTGGTTGAAGTTGATGCCCGTGTCGATGATGTACGCGTTGACGCCGAGCCCGGTGTTCAGGTAGGTGAACGAGGTGCTGAGCGGCAGGTTGCGCTGGTCGGTCCGGTCCAGCCCCCAGGTGGCCCCCGCCTGCGTGGCGGCGACGCTCACCTCCTGGTCCTGCTCGATGAAGGCGACGTTGGGGTTGTGCCGGAGGGCGTTCAGCTGTCCGTCGTTGAGCTCGGCCGAGAAGCCCTTGAGCGCGGTCGTGTACACGAACCGGGGGCTGACGCCGGCGACGGCCGCCACGGAGCGGGGGTTCGCACCCTCCTCCAGGACCACGATGTACTGGCCCTCCAGGGCGCGCGACGCGTCCGCCGCGGACAGGACCGGCGCGACGCGGTCAGCGGCTACCGGAGTCGCCGATTCGCCGGCGCAGCCCGCCAGGACCGCCGCGGACCCGGCGAGGACGAGGAAGCGGGTGGAATTCATGGTTCCCTTTCGGCATCGGGTGCAACGTGACCGCCCCGGGCGGGCGCGGTCCATCTCCAGCGGCGGCCGGCGCCGGGTGTTTGCCCCGGGGTACTCGGGCGGCCACGTGATGTCGCTTATTATCTGACCCCCTGCCCGACCGCGCCGCCGATCCCGGAGCTGCAGATGCAGCGTACCGGAGCGGGCTCGCTGAAAGCAGGTACGAGGCCAGCCGGGCCCTCTCCCGTAAGCGCCTTCCCTGCACCATTTTGGGAAAGCGGAGGCGCGCCACGGCCAGTCTCGTTTTGGTGCAGTGCACCAGAATGCGCACCATCCTGGTGCGGCAGTGAGTCGGAAAGGAGCGGTGGTCACCCTGGGACGGGCCGCGCGCGCTTGACCCCGGCGCGCGCCCGAGCTAGGCTTTGGCCCGTCGCCACGGACCGCTTCCGGGAAGGAACCCAATGTCGTACCACCGCCAGGACGCGCTGGACTACCACAGCTCCGGCCGCCGCGGCAAGATCGCCGTCGTCCCCACCAAGCCGGCCAGCACCCAGCGTGACCTGTCGCTCGCCTACTCGCCCGGCGTGGCGGAGCCGTGCCGCGAGATCGCCGCGGACCCGGAGGAGGTTTTCCGCTACACCGCGCGCGGCAACCTGGTGGCGGTGGTGTCCAACGGCACGGCGGTGCTGGGGCTGGGCGACATCGGCCCGCTGGCGGCGAAGCCGGTGATGGAGGGCAAGGCGGTGCTCTTCAAGCGCTTCGCCGACATCGACGTGTTCGACCTGGAGGTGGGCTCCAGGGACCCGGAGGACGTGATCCGCTTCTGCGAGCTGCTGGAGCCCACGGTGGGCGGGATCAACCTGGAGGACATCTCCGCCCCGGCGTGCTTCTACATCGAGGAGGAGCTGAAGCGGCGGCTGGACATCCCCGTCTTCCACGACGACCAGCACGGCACGGCGGTGATCTCGGGCGCGGCGCTCCTGAACGCGCTGGACGTCACGGGCAAGGCGATCGACCGGGTGCGGGTGGTGTTCTCGGGGGCCGGCGCCGCCGCCATCGCCACGGCGGAGCACTACGTGTCGCTGGGGGTGCGCCGCGAGAACATCTTCATGGCGGACCGCAGGGGGATCATCACCACGGGCCGGGCCCCGGAGGACACGGACCCGTACAAGGCGCGCTTCGCGCAGGCCACCGCGCCGGCGACGCTGGCCGACGCCATGGCGGGGGCGGACGTGTTCGTGGGACTGTCGGTGGCGGGGGCGGTGACGCCGGAGATGGTGGCGGTGATGGCGGAGCGCCCCATCGTGTTCGCCCTGGCGAACCCGGACCCGGAGATCACTCCGGAGGAGGTGCTGCGGGTGCGCCCGGACGCCATCACGGCCACGGGGCGGACGGACTACGCCAACCAGATCAACAACGTCCTGGGCTTTCCCTTCATCTTCCGGGGCGCGCTGGACGTGCGGGCGCGCACCATCAACGACGAGATGAAGATGGCGGCCACCCGCGCGCTGGCGGAGCTGGCCCGGCAGGACGTCCCCGAGTCGGTGGAGCGGGCCTACGGCGACGAGCGCTTCCGCTTCGGGCCGGAGTACCTGATCCCCAAGCCCTTCGATCCGCGGATCATGCTGTGGGTGGCGCCCGCGGTGGCGCGCGCCGCCATGGAGACCGGGGTGGCGCGCCAGCCGCTGGAGCTGGACGCCTACCGCGGCGAATTGGAGGCGCGGCTGGGGCGGCGGCGCGAGGTGATGCGCGACATCATGGGCCGCGCGCGCAGCGACCCGCAGCGCATCGTGTACCCGGAGGGGGAGCACGACCGCATCATCCGCGCGGCGGCGCTGGTGGTGCAGGAGGGGATCGCCCGGCCCTACCTCCTGGGGCGCGCGGAGCGGATCCGGTCCCGCGCGGAGGCGCTGGGGATCTCGCTGGCCGGGGTGGAGGTGGTGGACCGCCTGGGCGACGAGGAGCGGTTGGAGCGCTACGCGCAGCAGCTGTGGAAGCGGCGCCGGCGCAAGGGGATGACGCTGGCCGACGCCCGCGCCGAGGTGCGCCGCTCCGTGTCCTTCGGGTGCATGATGGTGCACGAGGGCGACGCGGACGGGCTGGTGGCCGGCGAGGACATGTACTACCCGGAGACCATCCGCCCCGCGCTGCAGGCGCTGGGGACCGCGCCGGGGGCCACGCACGTGGCCGGGCTGTACATGATGGTGCTGGAGCGCGAGATCCTGTTCTTCGCGGACACCACCGTCAACATCGACCCGGACGCCGCGACGCTGGCGGAGATCGCGCGGCTGGCGGCCGGCTTCGTCCGCTGGCTGGGGATCGAGCCGCGGGTGGCGATGCTGTCCTTTTCCAACTTCGGCTCGGTGCGGCACCCGCAGTCGGACAAGGTGCGCCTGGCGACGGAGCTGGTGAAGGCGGCCGACCCCACGCTGCGGGTGGACGGCGAGATGCAGGTGGAGAGCGCGCTGGACCCGGAGATGCGGGACAAGGATTTTTCCTTCAGCACCCTGGACGGCTCCGCCAACGTGCTGATCTTTCCCGACCTGAGCTCGGCCAACATCGCCTACAAGCTCATGGCGCGCGTGGGCGGGGCGGAGGCCTTCGGCCCGATCCTGCTGGGGATGGCGCACCCGGTGCACGTGCTGCAGCGCGGCAGCGAGGCGGTGGAGATCGCGAACCTCACCGCCCTCGCGACCGTGGACGCGCAGTCGCGCCGGGACGCGCCGCGGGACGGCTGAGCGCATGGCGACGGGGGTCGTCCGCATCCACTACCGGCGCCTCCCGGACCGCGAGCAGGTGTTCGAGCAGGCGGTGCTGGAGGACGCGGGCGATCACGTGGTCACCTTCCTGGAGGCCGCGCGCCTGTCCCGCCCCGTGGTGGCCGGCGGGCGCGTGGCGCTGGAGCCGGGGGCGCCGGTGGTGTGGTTCACCTACCGCGGCGACGCCTGGCACGACGTGGGGCGCTTCCACCTGGCCGACGGCACCTTCACGGGCTTCTACGCCAACGTCCTCACCCCGGTGGCGATGGACGGGGAGCGCTGGGACACCACGGACCTGGCGCTGGACGTGTGGATGGCCGCGGACGGCGCCGTGGAGGTGCTTGACGAGGACGAGTTCGAGGAGGCCGTGCGCCGCGGCTGGATGGACGCCGCCACGGAGGCCCGCGCCCGCGCCGAGGCCGCATCGCTGGCCGCCGCGGCGCGCGCCGGGGACTGGCCGCCCCCGCACGTGCGCGCGTGGGACCTCGCCCGCGCCCGCGCGCACCACACCGGCGCCCCCGGCGGCGCCGCCCCACCCGACCACACCCAGCGGGAGACCCCGTGAGTCCTGACCACCTCCGCTCCGCCCTCCGGCGGGGCACCCTCCGCCGCCTCCCGGCCGGCGTCCTCCTCCTCGTGCTCCTCGCCGCGCCCGCGTGCGCGCAGACGCCCGCGAAGCCGGCGCAGGACGGCGCCGCCGCCGCGGGCGCCGTGAGCCTGGACTCGCTGCAGGCCCGCGCCTCCCGCGCGCGGGTCAAGGGATCGGAGCAGGCGCAGGTGACCATCGTGGAGGTGTCCGACTTCCAGTGCCCCTTCTGCCGGCAGTTCACGGAGCAGGCGTACCGGCAGCTGGACAGCGCCTACATCCGCACCGGCAAGGCCAGGATGGTGTTCATCGCCTACCCCATCCCGCAGCACGCGGAAGCGTGGGCCGCCACGGAAGCCGCCTACTGCGCCGGCGCGCAGGGCCAGTTCTGGCCCATGCACGACCGCCTGTTCGCCACGCAGCGCGAGTGGAGCGGCAAGGGCAGCCCCGCGGCCCGCTTCGCCGGCTTCGCGACGGAGCTGCGGCTGGACGCGGCGGCCTACCGCACCTGCGTGGAGCAGGACCAGATGGCCTCCATGATCGTCAACGACGTGATGCAGGCCTCGTCCGCCGGGATCACCGGGACGCCCACCTTCATCATCAACGGCCAGCGCGTGGTGAGCGGCGCCGCCCCCTTCGAGGAGTTCCGAACCAACATCGAGGACGTCCTCGCCGGCCGCGGCGCCCAGCCCCCCGCCGGCGCCCCGCAGGCCGGCGCCCCGCAGCAGCAGCAGCCCGCCCCGCCGCCACCGCCGACCGCGCGGCCATAGGGCGGGTGCCCAGGCGATCGAAGGCCCCTCCTCCGGACTCCGGGGGAGGGGCCTTTTTTCGTGCTCCGGGCACGGACGGCGCTGGCGCCGGCAGGGGCCCCCACCCGGCGGCCTGAGAGCCGCCACCCACCCCCCATTCTGGGGGTGGGCTTGCCGCAGGTGAGGGGCGGGCGCGAGACCGGGCGGACGAGTGTCGTGCGGTCGAAGTTCCGCAGTACCCCCCACATCCGTTGCGGAGGGAGACGGCCGGGCAGTTTCGGCCGGCTCGCTCCGGCGGAGGGAAACCCGCCGGCGGTTTGGCGGGGTTCCCGGAGCCCGCGCAGGAAACAGGCCGGCTGTTTGGCCTGGTTCCGGAGCGGCCCCACCGCGTCCCGCCCCACAAGAAAAAGGTCCCGCGACCAGGAAGCCGCGAGACCTTCAGGACCTCTCGATGGGAAAAGAACTCAGTCCTCGTCCCCCACCACGTACGCCGACACCAGCCGGGTCATGTCCACGTACATCTGGCGCGTGACGCTCTCCTCCTCGCGCAGCAGGTCCACCAGCCGGTCGTAGCGAGCCAGCTTGTCCACCGGCACGTGCACCGTCTCGGCGTGGAAGGTCCCCTGGTCCGCGAAGACCAGCCGGATCGCGGTGGTGCTGCTGGAAGGTTCCGCCATGGATGTGTCCTCCGGGAACGAACGATCGGGAACGGGCGCCGCGCCGCCTCAGCGGGCGCGCCGGAGCCCGGGAATGGTCAGCAGGAAGATGACCGTGATGAGCACCGCCGAGGCCACGCACCAGCGGCACCAGGCGTGGATCACCGCCGCCTCCAGGTAGGTGAGGTAGGCGGAGAACGCCACCCCCACCCCGGCGAGCGCGAACAGCCCCACGGCCACCCAGCGCTCTCGCGCCCAGCGCGGCTGCACCCCCAGCATCGCCAGCACGAACAGCGCGGCGTACGCGCCGATCCCCCACACCGCCACGGGAAGCCCCAGGAAGTACGCGTACCGGGAGGCCTGCACCGTCTCGCATCCGCCGCTGCCGCACTGGATCACGCCCAGGTACCCCAGCTTGTACAGCGCCAGGTACCCCGCGATGAAGATCCCCAGCAGCGACAGCACGGCCACGGCCATGCGCGTCACCGGGGGCGCCGCGCCCTCGTCGTCGAAGCCGGCGGCGGCGGGCGCGTCCAGGACCTCCGGCCGGGTCATCGGGCGGCGGTGTCGGCCGGCGTGGCGGGCGCGGGCGCGGCGGCGGCGGGCGCGGCGGGTGCCGTCCCCGCGGCGGGCGCGCCGGCGATGGCGTCGTCCACCATCTTCTCCAGGTCGGCGAAGTTGGGGGTAGCCGCCAGGCGGCGGCCGTTGACGATCAGCGTCGGGGTCCCCTGCACGCCCAGCGACTTGCCCAGCTCCATGCTTTCCGACACTTCCCTGGCGTACTTGTCGGAGCGCAGGCACTCCTCGAACCTGCCCCCTTCCGCGACGCCGGCGCGGGCGCCGTACTCCACGAACAGGTCGGACGGGTCGGCTTCGGTGCTCCAGTTGGGCTGCTGGCCGTAGATGACGTCGTGGAACTCCCAGAACTTGCCCTGCTCGCCGGCGCAGCGGCCGGCGCGCGCCGCAAGGAAGGCGTTCTGGTGGAGCTGGATCAGCGGGAAGTCGTAGTAGACGTAGCGCACCTTGCCGGGCTGCACCAGCCGCTCCTTGATGAGCGGCGCCACCATGGAGGCGAACTGGCCGCACCCGGGGCACTGGAAGTCGGCGAACTCGTAGATCACCACCGGCGCGTCGGGGCGGCCGATGGACGTTCCCTGCACGCGGTTCAGCTTGGCCTGGTCCATGACCACCGTCACGGGGGCGGTTACGGGCTTGCCGCCGCCGCCCGAGAACTGGTATAGAAGCAGGCCGATGCCGCCGAGCGCGACGACGCCGAGGATGGCGTAGAGGGGCGCCAGGGACGAGCGGCCGCGGGGCGCGGGTTTACGGGTCACGGGACGGCTCCGGGTTCCGAGCGGTGGAGGGGTCGGCATGTGGGCGTTTCGGCCCGTATCTTAACGGCGCGGGATCGAACCCGGCAAGCCGGGGAACGTTCCTTGCCTTTTCGCCGCGCCCGACGTCGCCGCTCCCCTCACTCCCGACGCTGATGCCGGACATTCGGCTGGTACGCCCCCGCGGCTCCTACGTGTGGCTCCTGGTGGGCGGGCTCATCGCCGCCTCGCTCGCCGTGCTCCTGTTCACCTGGTTCGCGGGGGACCCCACGGAGGCCGCGCGCACCAACCAGGTGGGCGCGCGCGCCAACTTCGGCTCGGCGCGCGCGCCGGTGATCCCGGTGGCGCCCACCCCCTTCGAGGCGGTGTCGGAGCTGAGCGAGGACGACCTGGGGCGGCTGGTGCGCCTGACCGCGGTGGCGGAGAGCCGGCTGGCAGGGAACGCGGTGTGGGTGCGCGCCGCGGGGGGGCGGCGGATCCTGGTGCGCTTCGAGCCGCCGCCGCCGGAGGGAACCCGCATCCCCATCTACCCGGGCGCGGGGGTGAGCCTGGACGGCTATATCCAGAAGATCGCGCGCGCCGAGCTCAAGGTGCGGCTGGACTCGCTGGGGGTGCGCCTCCCCCGCCCCACCCCGCGGGCGGGCGGCAAGTTCGGCGACATCCCGGACAGCGGGTTCATCCGCATCGACTCGCTCTTCGTCAAGAACTTCTACATCTCGGTGCGCCCGGAGGCGATCCCGGGCGTGTCGCGCGCGGCCGCGCCGCCGGCGGGTGACGGGGCGGCAGGGGGGAGGTAGGGATGCGCTGGAAGCCGGCGGACCTGGACCGCCTGGAGCGGGCCATCGACGAGGGGGCGCGCGTGCAGCTGTCGCGCCGCGGGACGGAGTACGTGATCCTGCCGCGTGAGCTGCGCATCGAGGGGACCACGGAGGTGATCCTCGCCGTGCACCCCAACACGGGGCTGGAGATGAAGTTTCCGCTGGACGAGATCGACGGGTTCAGCGTCATCTACTGACTTCTACGGCATTGAACGGCTGATCTGGGCGTGCCCCCGGCTGGCGCCGGGGTCGGGCTGCGGCTCCGTAAGGCAGCAAACAACGCTGCCTAACGGAGTCGAGCCCGCGCAAACAGCCGCGCGGTCTCGCCCCTCCGGGCCGAAATCCCTCACGCGGGATGAGCGCTGGCGTCCGCGGGAGCCCCCACCCCGGCGTTGCGCGCCACCCGGGGATGGGGGCCTGCTACGGTTCCCCCGGCGGGGGCAGGCGATCCGGCGGCCCCGGTCGCGGAATGGGGACGACGTGTCCCACCTCGTTACATACTTTGTCACACCCTCCGCCCGTTTTACGTAAATAGATGTACTTTCGCTTTCTGCACGAGCTTCGCTGTAGCAGTAGGTTGCGAGGCGTCGATCCTGTCACATGTTGTCGGGCCCGCTACATGCAGACAATTTTTGTCCAACGTATCAGTTCGTAGTCGGGCGGGCGCGCTCTCCGGGACAGCTGTTTCGGAAGAGCGGAGTGGCGGGCCGGCCGTGGTGGCCGGCCCGCCGTTAGAGTGAGGCTGGAGCCGTCAGTTGGAGTGGATCACGATGCTGCCACCGCTGAGCGCGGTCGAGGCCTGCGCGTCGTCCCCATCGCCCATCTGGTTGTCGTAGATCACCCCACCCGCGCCCCAGACCTTCAGGCGGAACCGGTCCACCCCACCGCCGCCAGGCTTCTGCCCGTCGATCACGGTGAGCAGGAATGCGTAGCTTCCGCTGCCGTTGATGGTCCCGGTGCCCTTGTACTGGGCCCTGGCCCCGGCGACGACCAGCCATTCGTAGACGGTGCTGTGGAAGTTGAACCCGGCCGCCTGGAAGTGGAACTGCGTCTGGCCGTCGGGCACACTCGCGCCGTTCTTGTACTTGCTGTTGAAGCCGAAGTTGGCGCGCCCCGTCAGGGCCGGATTCGCCGCGTACGCGCCCGCCGGCGAGGTGATCCAGCCGCCGCCGGTGACGAAGCCCGCGCCGGGGTCGTAGACCACCACGTACTGGTACGTTTCGGAATCGGACCCGCCATCGTCGTCGGTGACGGTGGCCGTGACGGTGTAGACGCCGGCCGCCGTATACGTGCAGGTACCTCCGCTGGCGCTGGTCGCGTTGCCGCACGCGATGCTCGTGGTGTGCGTGTCGCCGGAGCCGGGGTCGGTGAACGTGACCGTGATGTTCGCCGCCGCGCTGCCGCCGGACAGCCCGATGGGACCCGCCGGGCCGGTGACCGAGGTGACGACCGGCGCCACGTTGCTCACTGTGACGGTGACCGACTGCTCGTCGTACGCCGCCGGATCGGCGTCGTCGGTCGCACGCACCGTGAAGGTGTAGGCGTCGCTCGGGGTGGCGGTGGGATTGTCGTCCGTGGGCGTCCACGAGAACGCGCCCGTAGTGGGGTTGATGCTGGCCCCCGCCGGCGCGCCGATCAGCGAGTAGGTGATCGTCTGGCCCGAGTCGGCGTCCGTCGCGCTGGCCGTGAAGGTCGCCGTGGAGCCCTCGTTGACGGCCTGGTTGGCGATGGGGGCCAGCACCGGCTCGGTGTTCACCGGGCCTCCCGGAGGCGTGGTGCTGAAGCTCCCCGCCTTGATGAAAACCCACGAGTCGAAGGCTCTGTCGCCGCCGTCGGCGATCGCCAGCTTTACCGTGTTGGGCACACCCGGATTGACCGCTGTCCTGCAGGTCAGCACGGTGGTCAGGGCGTTGGCTTGGATGTCGATCGACCCCGACCCGTTGTCCCGGTACAAAGAGGAATTCGACCCGCTGTTGATGGTGTTGATGGTGATGGGAACCGGCGGGTCCCCGACCACCGCGCAGTTCCGGCCGTTGATGAGGAGGACGAAGCCGTCTGTGAAACCCGAGCCGACGAAAATCGGGTATTCTTCCGAGGCGAACACGAACTCGAAGTACGCGCTGTCGCCACTGGCGGGAACGATCTCGAAGCTCAGGACGGCCGCGTCGAATGTGTTAGCCCCGGCGACGGCCTGCACGTCCGCATCGCCCGGGGTGCCGAGAACATTGCTGGTGAACGGGTTGTTGTTCGGTCCCGTCGCGGCGGACGCGGGGCCCGTGGCGAGGACGATGCCGTCGAAGCCGACGTTGCCGGCGCCGCCCGTGTACGTTGCGGCGGCCGCGGTCGCTCCCGAGTACGTCACGTTCTGGATGGTGACCCCCGGCCCCCCCAGCGTCTGCGCCAGGGCGTCGGCGGTAACGAACGGGGTGACGGCGATCGAGAATCCCGGCCTGGTGTTTTCGGGGGGCGCTACGGACGGCGACGTGGGGTCGTCCGTGCACCCGGCCAGGGCGACGAGCCCCGCGGCAGCGAGGACGTGCAAACGATTCATGGTTCCTCTGGAGGCTGGAGCGAGACGCGCTTCCCCGGGCGGCAGCGTGCTGCCTGCACTGGAGGAAGGCTACGGAGTCCCGGCGGGCGCCGGTCCGCAAAAGACACGGTACTCCGAGAGCCGGCCGGGTACATCGGCCGGAACGGCCCATTTGTATGGGCCGTGAATGCCCATGGGATGGTCATGTCGGGAAATGACCGTGGTGGGAGAGACGGGTCGTAGGATCGCCGGCGCCATGGCGCGCGAGGAATCCGCATTGCGCGAGGAATGAGCCGGCACTCTGGCCAGAGACCGACAGCCTTGGAAACGAATCACGAAGCGGGCGCGGGTGAAGACCGGAACGGCGTCGGCCGGAGCCCCGCACGGCCCGGAGCAGAGATCAGCCTTCACACGCTGACCACCGCCCTGGCGAGGGTGATGGACCTTCTTCCCGCGGAGCTGGTCCTGTGCAGCCCCTCGGGGTCGATCCTCCATGCGAACCAGCGTGCAAGGAAGCGGCTGGACGCGGGTGAGACCCGGAAGAGCATCGGGGAGGAGATCCGCTTCCTGTGCGTGGGCCTGCACCTCCAGATCGAGGAGGAAGCCGGGCGGGAAAAGACGGAGCTCGTCCCCCAGACGGAGCGGCACGTGACGCTGGACGGGACCGAGGTGCACCTGCGGGCGGTGGACCTGGGCGTCCCGCGGCAGGGCCGCAGCCCGGCCACCCTGATCCTGCTCGATTCACAGGATCCCCTCACGGACCGGGACCTGGAGCAGCAGGGGCTGACTCCTGCGGAGATCCGCATCGCGCGACTGGTCATGCGGGGCAGGACCAACCGCGAGATCGCCCTCTCGTTGAGCGTCAGCGTCCACACGGTCCGGCACCACGTGCAGCACATCCACGACAAGGTGGGCGTCCGCTCGCGCACCCAGCTGACGGAAACCCTCCGCCTGCACAAGGACCGGATCCTCGCTCGACGGCCATCGCAGGAGGGTGGGGTGGACCTCCGGCAGCGACACGAGTAGCCTCCGGGGCCGACAACCCCCACACGACGGCGCCCCCGCCGGGGGATGATCCC
>JBEVLE010000313.1:0-3714 GCA_040509335.1 Longimicrobiaceae bacterium
GGGTTCGGGCGTGCCCCCGCTGGCGCGGGGTCGGGCTTCGGCTCCGTAACGCACGAAACAACCGTGCGTAACGGAGTCGAGCCCCGGCAAACTGCCGCCGGGTCTCGCCCCTTCGGGCCGAAATCCCTCACGCGGGTTTCGCGCTGGCGTCCGCGGGGGGGGCCCCCCCCCGCCCCCCCCCCGCCCCCCCCCCCCCCCCCCCCCCCCCCCCCCCCCCCCCCCCCCCCCCCCCCCCCCCCCCCCCTCGCCGTGCCGTTGCCGGCTGTCCCCTATTCCCTATTCCCTGTTCCCTATTCCCTGTTCCCTGCCGTTTCCTCCCGCCACCGCGCCGCGATCTCCTCCGCGAGCTCCTCGCGCGGCCTCGTCCCGTCCAGCCGGACCGCGCCCTCCGGGAGCTGTGTGCGGAACCAGGTCGCCTGGCGCTTGGTGTAGGCCCGGGTGTTCTTTTTCACCAGCTCCAGCGCCTCCTCCAGCGTGCGCTCGCCGGCGAAGCAGGGGATCAGCTCGGCGTAGCCGTGGGCGTTCAGGCCGGGCGCGGCGGGGCCGTAGCGCGCCAGCAGGGCGCGCACCTCGTCCAGCAGACCGCCGCGCACCATCTCCCGCACCCGCCGGTCGATGCGCTCCGCAAGCACCGGGCGCGGCACCTCCAGCACGAAGGGGAGCACCGGCACCGGGGGCTCCTCCGGAGGGGAGTGGGCGTGCCACCAGGCCAGCGTGCGGCCGGTGAGCAGCGGCACCTCCAGCGTGCGCATCAGCCGCTGGCGCCCGCCCCAGGAAGCGAGCTTCGCCGCGGCGTCGGGGTCCACCCCCCGCAGGCGCTCCAGCAGCGCCGCGTCGTCCAGCGCTTCCAGCTCCGCCGCCAGCCGGGCACGCGCCGCCGGGTCCAGCTCCGGCTCGCGAAAGATAGGGTGCGTGAGGGCGCGGAGAAAGAAACCGGTGCCGCCCACCAGCATCGGCACCCGGCCGCGGGCGCGGATCTCCGCGATCCTGGGGCGGGCGTAGCGCGCGAACTCGCCGGCGCTGAAGCGCACGTCCGGCTCCACCAGGTCGATCCCGTGGTGCGGCACCCCGCCGCGCTCCTCCGGCGTGGGCTTGGCCGTCCCCACGTCCATCCCCCGGAACACCGAGCGCGAGTCCATGGAGATGATCTCCCCGTCCAGCCGCCGCGCCACCTCCACGGAAAGCGCCGTCTTGCCGGAGGAGGTGGGGCCCACGAGGGCGAGCACTCGGGGGATCACGGGACCCCCTCCCCCGGCCCCTCCCCGCAAGGGGGAGGGGAGCAAGACGAACGGCGGAGCGGCGCCGTTGCCGGGCCGTTCCGCCGTCGCAGTTCCCGCAGTACCCCCCAAAGTCTGTTCGGGGGGAGACTCGCCGGCAGTTTGGCGAGGCTCACCCCGGCGCAGGGAGACAGCCGGGCGGTTTCGGCTGGCTCCCGGAGCCCGCGGAGGAGACGGACAGCAGTACCGTCCGGCTCCGTAGCGGCCCCGCCGAAGCCAGCAGAACCCCTCACACCCCTCCTCGCCCGAAGCGGTTGTGCAGCTCCTTGAGCGACAGCTGGATCACCGTCGGCCGCCCGTGGATGTCGTGGTACGGCAATTCGGTGGCGAACAACCGGTCGAACAGCTCGCGCATCTCCTCCTGCGACAGCTTCTGCCCCGCCTTGATCGCCCCCTTGCACGCGAACGACAGCGCGATCCGCTGTCCCTGGCTCCGCACCGAGTCCACCAGCTCCGACCCCTCCGTGAGCTCCGCGATCATCTCGCGCAGGCAGCGCTCCGCGTCGAAGTGCGGGTGCGGGTTGGGGACCCCGTGCACGATCACCGCCCGCCCGCCGAACGGCTCGATCTCGAACCCCGCGCGCAGCAGGATCCCCGACACCTCCTCCACCAGCGCGTACTCGGCCGGCGAAAGCCGCAGCGTCAGCGGAAAGAGCAAGCGCTGGCTGGCCCGCTCCCCCCGCTCGATCCCCCGCACCAGCTCCTCGTACAGCACCCGCTCGTGGGCCGAGTGCTGGTCCACCAGGATCAGCCCGGTGCGCGTTTCCGCCAGGATGTAGGTGTTGTGCACCTGCCACATCACCGGCGGCGCCGCCTGCACCTCCCCCTCCGGCTCGCGCCCGCCCTCCGCCGCGCCCCCCTCCTCCTCCGCCGCCTGCGGCGCGCCCGAGAAGAAGAGCGCCATCTGCGACGCCTCCGGCGGGCGCGGCGCCGCGCGCTGCGGCCCCAGCGGCGCCGGCATCCCCCCGTAGCCCACGCGCCCGCCGCCGGGCGCCGCCGGGTACCGCGGCTCCCCGAAGGGCGGCGCCTCGCGCGTGGCGCGCAGCCCGGCCTCCGCGCGCCGGTACGTCGCCCCCGCGGACGACGAGAACGACGGCACCCCCTCCACCGGGTCGCGCCGCCCCAGGGCCGGCGTGCTCGCCAGCGCCGACAGCGCCGCGCGCACGCCCTCCTCCACCAGCCGCTCGACGGCCGCGCGGTCGCGGAAGCGCACCTCCGCCTTTGCCGGGTGGACGTTGACGTCCACGTCGCCGTCCGGCACCTCCAGGAACAAAAAGAGCGAGGGGTGCACCCCCTCCGGGATGGTGGTGCGGTAGCCGCGGTCCGCCGCGCGCACCAGCAGCTTCTCGCCGAAGGGGCGGCCGTTCACGAACAGGTACGCGCGCCGCCCCCCCGGCGTGGCCGAGTGCGGCCGCTGGATCAGCCCGGTGAGCGCCGTGTCGCCGTCGCGGTGGGCCACCGGCATCAGCTCGTCCGCCATGTCGCCGCCCCAGATCCCGCCCACCCGCGCCGCCAGCGACGGCACCGCCGGGAGCGACAGGACCTCGCGCTCGTTGCTCGCCAGCGAAAAGGCGATCCCCGGGTGCGACAGCGCCAGCGTGGTCACCACCTCGCTCACCGCCCGGCTCTCCGCGGCGGCCGTGCGCAGGAACTTGGCCCGCGCCGGCACGTTGAAGAACAGGCTGCGCACCGCCACCGTGGTTCCCCGCCGCCGCGCGCACCCCTCCACCCCCTGCGTCTGCCCGCCGCTCACCACCACCCGCGTGCCGTCCGCGTCGCGCTCCGCCGTTTCCAGCACCAGCCGCGACACCGATGCGATGGAGGGGAGCGCCTCGCCGCGGAAGCCCAGCGTGCGGATCCGGGCCAGGTCCGCGGGGTCCCTGATCTTGCTGGTGGCGTGGCGGTCCAGTGAGAGCAGCGCGTCGTCGCGCCCCATCCCCCAGCCGTCGTCCGCCACCCGGATCTCCGTCTTGCCCCCCCCGCGCAGCGCGATCTCGATGCGCGCCGCCCCCGCGTCCAGGGCGTTCTCCACCAGCTCCTTGACCACCGACGCGGGGCGCTCCACCACCTCCCCGGCGGCGATCTGGTTTGCGAGCCTTTCGGGGAGAACGTGGATCCTGCGCGGCATCGGGCGTCTCGTCGCTTCGTTTCGGGTGAGGTTCGGGGCGGAAGCTACCCGGTTTTGCCAGGTCGCGTCAACTCTTGCGGAGGGGCTACGACTTGAACTGCGGGGTCGGGTGTGCCCCCGGCTGGCGCCGGGGTCGGGCTTCGGCTCCGTAGCAGACGAAACGACCGTCTGCAACGGAGTCGAGCCCCGGCAAACTGCCGCCGGGTCTCGCCCCTTCGGGCCGTAATCCCTCACGCGGGGGTGGCGCTGGCGTCCGCGGGGGCCCCCACCCGGCTCGCTTGGGCTCGCCACCCTCCCCCAATTCTGGGG
>JBEVLE010000314.1:0-7454 GCA_040509335.1 Longimicrobiaceae bacterium
CGGCGGCTCGCCCAGCCGCCGCCGGCCCTCCAGGTCCCGCACCAGCTCGTCCAGCGTGCGCTCCGCCATCTACCTGTGCCTCACGGGTTCGCCGGCCGCCATCCCGCCCGGGGTCAATACTCGACCAGCTCGCCCGTGCCGGTGACGTAGGCGATGGGGCCGCTGTACTTGGAGCGCCGCAGCCCGCTGCGGGCGTTGTAGACGACGGTGACGCCCGTCGTCTCGTACCGCGTCGTGTCCGCCGACTGCGGCCGCGTCCCGCAGCCCTTGGACACGTGTCCCACGTCGCTGATCCGGACGCCGGTGTCGCCCCCCACGCGGTCCACGCTCAGGGACGCGATCCGCAGGCAGTTCGCCGAGTCCCGGCCCACGGTCCAGCGGACGCGCACCGCGGCCTTCTTGCCCTCCGGCCCCACGGGGACGGTGTCCGAGTACGCGGCTCCCTGCACGGGCGCGAGCCGCACGGCCGGCGCGGGCGCCTGGTACAGCGGCATCTCCGCCTTCTGGACCTCCCCCCCGCAGCCGGCGGCGAGGAGCGCCGTGGCCGCGCAGGCGACGAGCATCTTCATGGTTCCCCCGGATCGTGAAGGCGAGCGAGCCGCCGCGGGCCCGGCTTCGTTGCGGTCACACATCCGCCGGCCACTGCCCGTCGAAGGCCACCACGCGGGCGAACGCCGCCTCGCCGCCCTGGAACTTCCAGGGGAAGCAGCCGATCACCAGCCTGCGGTTCTGGATCTCCGGGGCGCTGATCTCGCCGCCCAGGTTCTCGATGTGCATGCAGTTGTGGCCGAACAGCTTGTTGTGCGTGAGCTGGTAGTCCTCGTCCGGAAAGAGCCGCGCCACCTCCTCCGGCCCGCCGAACTTGGCCTCCGCCGCGGCGCGCACCCGGTCGCAGTGGCCGTGCATCCCCTTGCCCAGGAAGCGGCCGATGGGCAGGTCCATGGGGTGGTCGGTGGAGACCACGTCCACGCCCCAGATGTGGATCTCCTTTTCCAGCAGCCAGGGCACCATGTCCGGGTGCGCCCCGGGGTGCATGTGGATGTACTTTTCCTCGTCCGCCTCGTCGCCCCACTGCGCGTAGCGGTGCCAGCCGGTGTGCAGGATCAGCCGGTCGCCCTTCCGCACCTCCACCCGGTCCTCGATCATCCTGGGCGTGTACAGCGCCAGCTCGTCCATCTCGTCCGTGAGGTCCACCACCACCCCGGGGCCGCACAGCCACTCCATGGGGATCTGGTCGATGGTCATCCCCTTGGTCACGAAGTGGCGCGGGGCGTCCAGGTGGGTGCCCATGTGGTTGCTGGTCATGATGTACTGCGCGTTGACCCCGTGCTCCGCCTTGCGCTTGATGTACTTCACCTCGAAGGGCGGGTAGTACGGCCAGAACGGCGCCTGCTCGTTCAGCGGCTGCGACAGGTCGTAGATCTTCATTCGGATGTCCGCGGTTCGTGGTTTGGTGAAAGCAGCTGCTGAACTGCCGGGTTCGGGCGTGTCCCTGCGCTGCGCTCCGGGCCGGGCTGCGAGCTGCGCGCCAGGGCGGCGGTCCCCGCGGGCGGTCAGCTCCGCGGCACCTCCTCCTCGCCGGCGAGGGTGGCGAGCGGCTCGGCGCGGAACATCACCTGGGGGCCGTCCACGGCCAGGTGCCACGCGGTCGCCCCCTCGGGCGTGACCTCGTAGACCTCGATGGGGCCGGAGGCGCCCGCGAGTCCCGCGCTCGTCCCGAAGCCCACCAGCGTGTTGCCGCCGGGGAGCCTGCGCGCCGAGCTGACCACGGCGGCGAAGTTGGGGCGCGCGGGGCGCCACTCCCACACCCGCCGCGCCGCGGGCCCGGCGATGTCCAATTCCACCGCGCGGGACGTGCCACGCTGCTCGTGGCGGTTGTCGAACATCACCACCCGCCCCGGCGCGACCTCGCGCGCCGTGTGCTGACCGGTGAACTCCTCGCCCGCCGGCACCGGGATGGTCGCGTTCACCCCGCCCAGGCGCCACTCCACCGGGCCCCAGCCTGGCGCGACCGAGAGCACCTGGTTCCAGTAGTGCACGCTCACCAGCAGGTTGCCGCGCGGGCCCAGGGCGAGGGCGTTGGCGTGCAGCCACTCGCCGCCCTGGCCGTGGCGGGGGCCGCGGTCGCGCTCCGGCGAGAAGTGGTCCCACGACGTCCAGCGCCGCGCCATCGTCCCCGCCTCCGGCGACCACTCCCACACCGCGTCGCCCAGGAGCGGGGCCCCGCCCGCGGGGCGCCGGTCGAAGGCGATCACCAGCAGCGTGTTGTCCGGCGTCGCGATCACGTCGTGGTGCATCTCGCCGCGCCCGCCGTCCTGCGCCAACTCGCGCACCACGGCGCCGGCGGGCGTCACCTCCACCAGCCCCCGCAGCTGGTCCAGGAAAACGAAGTCGCCGTTGGCGCGGCGCGCCATCCCGTAGGCCACGCCCTGGCCGCGCCAGTACCACACCACCTCCCCCGCGGCGTCCACCGCCACCTGCCCCCGGAAGCCGTCCGGCCGGAACACGGCGAGCATCACCAGCGGCGTCGTGGGCGTACCCGTGGCCGCGAGCCGCAGCTGCGCCAGCTCCGCCGGCAGCGGCGCCGTGGCGAAGCTGCCCTCGCGGTCCGTCCCACGGATCCGCCAGGTGTACGTGCGCCCCGCGCGCAGCCGCGCCAGCAGCAGCGTGTGCGAGGCGGCCCGCGGCGAGCGGACGCGCAGCCGCGGCCCCTCGCCGCTCCAGTAATCCACCACCAGCGAGTCCGCGCGGGCCAGCTCCACCTCCAGCGTCCGCGCCAGCGGCCCCGCCTCCGCCACCTCCGCCGCCGTCACCTCCGGCGGGCGCGCGTCCGTGACGCCGTCGCACCCCGCCGCCAGCGCGGCCAGGAGCGGCAGCCAGCCCATACGACACCGCGGTAGCCTCACGTCGCCTCCGGGAGTGGGATCGATCGCGCTCGAGCAGCCGACCACCGAATCCCTTCATCCCGGAACGAGGTTCCCGCGTCGCTCCCGCGTCACCGCGGGCCGGAGGAGCCCGCCGCCGCGCGGGCGCGCTCGAAGGCGCGCGGGAGGACGCGGCGCACCAGCACCCCGGCGAGCTGGCGGCGGTACGCGGCCGAGGCGTGGATGTCGGCGGGGGGATCGATCTCGCGCTCCACGGCGTCGGCGGCGGCGCGGACGGCGTCGGCGGTGGGCTCCGCGCCCAGCAGCGCGGCGGCGGCCCCGGTGGCCAGCACCGGCCCCTCGCCCACGCTCAGCAGCGCGATCCGCGCGCCGCAGCAACGCCCCGCGGCGTCCAGCGCCACCGTCGCCGCCACCCCGGCGAGCGCGTAGTCGCCGTGGCGGCGCGACACCTCGCCGAAGGCCCAGCCGCTCCCCGGCGCCGGCGCGGGGATCTCCACCTCCGTCAGCAGCTCGTCCGCTTCCAGCGCCGTGCCGAAGAGCCCGGTGAAGAACTCTCCCGCGCTCACCGAGCGGCTCCCGCCCGGCCCCCGCAGGTGGAAGCGGGCGTCCAGCGCCAGCATCACGGCGGGGATCTCCGCCGCGGGGTCCGCGTGGGCGATGCTGCCGCCCACCGTGCCGCGGTTGCGGATCTGCGGGTGGGCCACGAAGGGCAGGGTCTCCACCAGCAGCGGCGCCCCCTGCGCCACCACGGGGCTGCGCTCCGCGGCGCGCTGCCGGGTCATCGCCCCCATCCGCAGAACGCCGCCCTCCTCGCGCAGCTCAGCGAGCCCCGCCACCCGCTCCAGGTCGATGAGCACCGCCGGCTGCGCCAGCCGGAAGTTCATCGCGGGGACCAGGCTCTGCCCGCCGGCCAGCAGCTTGGCGTCGTAGCCGTGCCGTGCGAGCAGCCCCGTCGCCTCGTCCACGGTGGAGGGGCGGTGGTACTCGAACGGGGCGGGCTTCACGCGCCCTCCGCCAGGCGCCGCTCCAGCTCGCCCCCCAGCGCGTTCAGGCCGCGCTGCGTCATCATCTTCGCCACCTGGTCGATGAGGCGCTGCCCCACGCCCGCCACCTTGCCGCCCACCTGCAGGTCGGCGTGGTAGCGCATGCGCGTCGCGCCCCCGCCGTCCGCCTCCGCGAGGTCCACCGTCGCCGAGCCGCGGGTGAAGCCGATGGGGCCCTTGCTGTCCACCTGCATCACGTAGTGCTCCGGGGCGACCCGGTCCTCCAGCGTCACCGACAGCTTCCACTCCGCGGCCGTGACCGGGCCCACGCCCACGCGGATGGAGCCCTCGTACGCGCCGTCGCCCACCAGCGCCAGCTTGGCCGCGCCGGGCATGGCCTTGGAAAGCACCTCGGGGTCCTGGAGCAGCGCCCACACGACCTCCCGCGGGCCGGGGAAGACGTGCTCTCCGTCCACGATCATCGCTGGGCCTCCTGGAGGTGGGGAAGGGGAGCGCCGGGGGCGGCGCGGATCAGCTCCCAGAGCTGGTCGGGGCTCAGCGGGATCTCGGTGATCTCCACGCCCAGGTCGGAGAGCGCGTCCTCCACCGCCTGCGCGAAGGCCGCGCCGGCGGGGATCGCCCCGGCCTCGCCCACGCCCTTGAGCCCCAGCGGGTTCATGGGCGCGGGGGTTTCCATGTGCGCCATCTCCACGCGGGGGACGTCCATGGCGGTGGGGAGGAGGTAGTCCATGAACGAGGCGTTCTGGAGCTGCCCCTGGTCGTCGTACACCAGCTTCTCGTAGAAGGCGTTGCCGATGCCGTGGGCAACGCCGCCCTGCACCTGCCCCTCCACCAGCTGCGGGTTGATGAGGCGCCCGCAGTCGTGCACCACCACGTAGCGCAGGATCTCCACCATGGCCGTTTCCGGGTCCACCTCCACCACCATGGCGTGCACCCCGCTGGCGGTGCTCCCGTGGTCCGGGCCGAAGTACGCCGTGGCCTCCAGCCCCGGCTCGGTCCCCGGCTTCACCGCGCCGCGCAGCGGGTTGGCGTGGCTGGCCAGCTCGCCCAGCGACAGCGAGCGCTCCGGGACGCCGCGCACCGCCACGCGCCCGTCGGCCAGGTCGATCTGCTCCTCGGCGGCGCCCAGCACGCGGGCGGCCATGGCGAGGATCTTTTCCCGGACCTTGACCGCGGCGGCGTGGCAGGCGCTCCCCGCCACCACCGCGCCGCGGCTGGCGAAGGTCCCCGTCCCCCACCCGAACTCGCGCGTGTCGCCGGTCACCACGTGCACCCGCTCCACGTCCACGTCCAGCGCCTCGGCCACGATCTGCGCGAAGGCGGTGTAGTGCCCCTGCCCCTGCGTCCCCAGCCCCGTCGCCACGCGCACCCGGCCGCTGGGGTCCACCGTCACGCGCGCCCCCTCGTACGGCCCGATCCCCGTCCCCTCGATGTACGACACCACGCCCACCCCCACGCGGCGGCCCTCGGCGCGCAGGCGCAGCTGCTCCTCGCGCAGCTGGTCGTAGCCGATCATGCGGACCGCGGTCTCCAGCGCCGGCAGGTAGTTGCCGCTGTCGTAGTAGAGCGGGGCGAAGTCCTGGTAGAGGATGTCGAAGTTCTTGGGGAACAGCTCCGCGCCCAGGTAGTTGCGCCTGCGGATCTCCACCGGGTCCAAGCCCAGCTCCCGCGCGGCGATGTCCAGCAGCCGCTCCATCACGAACACGCCGTGCTGGCGCCCCGCCCCGCGCACCGGCGTGACGATGGTCTTGTTGGTGAAGACCGCGCGGAACTCGCTGTGGTAGGCGGGGACGTCGTACGGCCCCAGCAGCGTGCACTGGCTGTTGATGGGGATGGTGAGGCCGTACGGGTCGTACGCCCCGCAGTCGTGCAGGAAGGTGTCGTGGATCCCCAGGATGCGCCCGTCGCGGTCCAGCGCCATCTCCGCCTCGTGCACCTGCCCGCGCTCCTGGGTGGTCGCGAAGAAGTTTTCCTGGCGGTCCTCGGTCCACTTCACCGGGCGCCCCAGCCGCATGGCCGCCCAGGGGACCAGCAGCTCCTCCGGGTAGAACATCATGATCTTGGGGCCGAAGCCGCCCCCCACGAAGGGCGCCACCACCCTCACCTGCGACTCCAGCAGCCCCAGCATCCGCGCCAGCCCGTTGCGGATGGGGATGGGCGCCTGGGTGGTGTCCCACACGGTGAGGTCCACCCCCAGCGGGTCCCAGGTGGCGGCCACCGCGCGGTTCTCCATGGCCGCGGCGGCGCCCCGGTCGTACAGGAAGCGGCGGGCAATCACCACGTCCGCCGCGTCCCGGGCCCGCCGGTAGTCGCCGTGCCGCTGCACCACCCGGGCGGCCATGTTGGTCCCG
Organism: Longimicrobiaceae bacterium; assembly: GCA_040509335.1. Lineage (GTDB taxonomy): Bacteria > Gemmatimonadota > Gemmatimonadetes > Longimicrobiales > Longimicrobiaceae > JAFAYN01. The sequence goes on from JBEVLE010000314.1 coordinate 6,241, forward strand.
AAGCGCTCGTGCACCAGCGGCGCGCCCTCCGCCAGCGCGGCCTCCAGGTCCACCACCGCGTCCAGCGGCTCGTAGTCCACCACGATGTCGGCGAGCGCGTCCTCCGCCACGTAGCGGTTCTCCGCCACCACCATGGCCACCGGCTCGCCCACGTGCCGCACCTTGTCCTTGGCCAGCGGGACCTGCGTGGCCTCGTGGAAGACGATCCCCTCCACCGGCGGGGGCGGGACCAGGAGCGGGCCCGGGCACCAGTAGTCCCCCAGGTCCTCCGCCGTGTACACGGCCACCACGCCCGGGCGCTCCAGCGCCGCGGACACGTCCACGCCGCGCAGCAGGGCGTGCGCGTGGTCGCTGCGCAGAAAGGCCGCGTGCAGCATCCCGGGGAGCTGCACGTCGTCCACGAACAGCGCCGTGCCCGTGAGGAGCCGGTGGTCCTCGTTCCGCTTGACCCGCTCGCCTACGTACCTTCGCGTCACTGTGCCTTCCCGGGTTCGGGGTTCCGGCGGGTGCGGCTCAGGAGGCGGCGATCCGCTCCGAGGCGAGGCGGACGGCCTCCACGATGTTCTGGTAGCCCGTGCAGCGGCAGAGGTTGCCGGAGATGGCCTCGCGGATCTCCTGCTCGCTCGGGGTGGGGTTGTCGCGGAGGAAAGGGACCAGCGTCATCAGGAACCCCGGCGTGCAGAAGCCGCACTGCAGGCCGTGGGCGTCGCGGAAGGCTTCCTGGAGCGGGTGGAGCGGGCCCTCCGCGGGGGCCAGCCCCTCCACGGTGCTCAGCTCGTGTCCGTCGGCCTGCACGGCGAACACCAGGCAGGAGCGCACGCTCTCGCCGTCCATCAGCACCGTGCAGGCGCCGCAGACGCCGTGCTCGCAGGCGAGGTGGGTGCCCGTATAGCCGAGCTCCTCGCGCAGGAACTCACCGAGGCTGGTGCGTGCCTCGACCATGGCGCGGTGCCGGCGCCCGTTGACGCTCAATTCGATGCGATGCTCGCTCATGCGGTCTCCCTGTGCCGCTCCGACCCGGCGCGGTCATCGCGATAAAGCCCATCGCTGGCGAAAGGAAGCCGCGAGCGGACCAGATTGTAGACGAGATCAAGTCAGCTGGCTGCTTCGAGATAGTCGGGCTGGCCGAGCAGGCCGCGCCACAATTCGGCTTCGTCCATCACCACGCTGCCGTCGCCCGAAGTGTAGGTCGGCGACGTGCCGCGGAAATTGAC
>JBEVLE010000315.1:0-25386 GCA_040509335.1 Longimicrobiaceae bacterium
CGGGCGTCCGGCCTTCGAACACCGGCAGCAAGTCGATGCCGTCGAGACGCGCGTCTGCCGGCACCTTCGTGCCCGTCGCCGCGAGGATCGTCGCCGTGAGATCGAACGTGGCGCCCACCTGCGCGGACGTCCTGCCGGCCGGAATGCGTGCCGGCCAGCGCACGACGGTCGGCACGCGGATGCCGCCTTCCCAGACGCTGCTCTTGTTGTGGAACAGCGGCGCGTTGCGCGACAGCCACTCGCCGCCGTTGTCGTTGGTGAAGATCACCAGCGTGTTCCGCCGCAGCCCCAGCCGGTCGAGCGCCGCCAGGATGCGCCCGACGCCCTGGTCGGCGCGCTCGAGCATGGCCACGTAGTCCGCGCGGGTGCTCGTGGAATCGTCGAACGGCCCCAGGTGCCTGCCGTTGTCGCGCGCGGCGGACGGGTGGTCGGGGACCTGGTAGGGCCAGTGCGCGGCGCTGTACGAGACGTCGATGAAGAACGGCCGGCGGGCGTTCTGCTCGATGAAGCGGACGGAGCGCTCGGTGACGAGGTCGGTCGTGTAGCCCGGGTCCTCCACGGGGCGGTCGTTCTCGAACAGGTCGGGCCGGCCGGCGCCGTCGGTGTGCCGGTAGTAGTCGATGAAGCCGCTCTTGAAGCCCCAGAAGTAGTCGAACCCGTGGGCGCCGGGGCTGAACTCGGGCTTCCACCCCAGGTGCCACTTGCCCACCAGCGCGGTCGCGTACCCGCGGTTCCCGAGCAGCCGCGGCAGCGACCATTCCGCGGGAGGGAGCCCCCGCTCCATGTCCGCCTCCCCGGCGCCGAGCGGCTGCTCCAGCGTGAACCGCTGCTGGTAGCGGCCGGAGATGAGGCCGGCGCGCGTGGGCGTGCACGTGGCGCCGTTGGCGTAGAAGTCGGTGAGGCGCACGCCGTCGCGGGCGAGGCCGTCGATGTGCGGGGTGCGGACGTCCGGCGCGCCGTACGCGCCGAAGTCGCCGTAGCCCACGTCGTCGGTGATGATGAGCACGACGTTGGGGCGCTGGGAACTGCCCGCCTGCGCGCCCGCCGGCGCCGCGGCGAGGACGGCCGCCAGCACCATCGCGAGGAGTGCGGTCTGGAACATGGAGGGCTCCTGGGGAGGGGGCAGCGCGCGGGAGGGGGGTCGTCCGGGCAGCGTGTATCTTGCTCCCGCCGGTTCCCCGCCGCAACGGGAGCGACGCGCTCAGGCCGGCCGCGCGGCCGACGCCGATCCCCAGGAATCCATGCTCCCGTCAGCGGCGCCTGACCTCCAGCACGTAGTCGCCGAACCCGGCGAAGAGCGTGTTGGCGCGGATCACGTACACGCCCGCCGCGGGCAGCGTCACGTCGCAGCGGGAATCGGTGCCCCCCGCGCCGTCGTCGTCGGTCTCGATCTGCGTGAACCTGTCGCCGACCAGGCGGCCGAAGCGGAGGTAGGTGTCGAGGGAGCCCGAGCGCATGATGATCGTGAGCCGCTCTCCGGCCCTGCCCTGGTAGAGCCAGTCGTCGTACGCCGTCCCGTCGGAGGTGGTGCGGTCGCTCGCCTCCAGCTTGCCGGCGAGCTGGCCGAGGCGCGCCTCCTCCCCGGGATAGGAGGCGGGGGCGCTCCCGCCGGAGCTCGCCGCCGGGACCGCGGCCGCGGCTCCCGGCGGCTCAGCGCGCGGCTGCGGGCCCGGGGGCTGCTGCGCGCCCGCCGGCAGGGTCCAGACGAGGGCGGCGGCGACGGGGAGAAGGCTTCCCCGGACTGCGGGATTGCATGGCATCTCTCCCTCCACGGCAAAAGGGATGGGGGCTCCACCGGTACCGGAGGTGGAGCCCGCGAGGCCATGTTCGTGTGCCGGCGGGAGTGCCCGGCCGACCCGGGCCTTCCCGCGATCCGGAGCAGGGACAGGCCCCGCAGGATTGCAATCTACATCGCGCGTGTGCCGGGTGTGTCAGTTTTTTCTGGACGGGCAGCTCCGGTTCGGCGGGCACGCCGGGCAAGGCGCGCGGAATGGCTCAGCCTTCCATCCCGACATCGACAACGGTGTCGCCGTCGAAGGTGACGACGAGCCAGTGCAGGGCGGCTTCGCACCAGTAGCTCACCGACCACCAGGCCTCCGCGTCCTCGGGGTCGGGGAGCTCGATGTCGTCCAGCCGCAGCGCGGTGCGCCAGTCGGCCGGCAGCGGTTCGCCTACCATGCCGGCGTACTCGGCCGCCGCGGCGGACCGGAAGCGCTCGAAGAGGCCGTCGAGGTCGCCCAGGATCCTCCCGAGCTCCGCGAGGTCTTCCGGGGCCGGCGGCTCGGCTCCGGAAGGAAATGCGACCCTGACGCGATGGGTGAAGCCCGGCGGAGTCACCTCCCATCGGCCGTGGATCGGGCCGCCGGGGCGGGCCTGGGACCCGACGAAGCGCAGCTCACCGAGCACCGGATCCGGGAAGGTGCGATGCACCGTGCGCTCCGTACGCACGCCCAGGACACCATTCACGAAGCTCTGGAGGCGCTTCAGGAAGTCGGCCATCGAGGCTCGTGGATCGGAGTGGGATTGGCCGCGCGCCGCCGAACGCCCTCAAGCTCGAGCGCGGAGGGCAGGAAGGCAAGGGGGCCGTGGCGCGCGAGGAACTTGCTTCGCCGCTCAGTTCCGCGGCAGAAGAAAGCAGAGGCCCCGACACCGTGTCCGGCGCCGGGCCGGTCAGCCCGCGGGCGCCGGGCGCAGGTGGCCCACGTCCACGGCGTAGGCGTGCAGGGCGTCGTGGAGCAGGCGCCGTCCCCGGTGGATGCGGCTCTTGATCGTCCCCCCGGCCACGCCCAGCATCTGGGCGATCTCGCCGTAGCCGAACCCCTCCAGGTCGCACAGCACCACGGCCTCGCGGTATTCCCGGGGGAGCCTGTCGATGGCGCGGAGCACCTCGCCGTCCACCAGAGAATCCCAGAACTCGCCCTCCGCGTCCTGCACCTGCCAGGGCTGGTGCACCCCCGCCTCCGCAAGCGCCGCCACGTCGTCCACGCCCAGGTCCGTGGCGAGGTGCTCCATGCGGTACGACTTGACCTCGCCGCGGCGGACGGCGGCGTTGCGGCAGATGGTGAACAGCCAGGAGCGGCACTGCGTCCCCCGCGTGTACGTGCTCCACCCGCGGAACGCGCGCAGGTAGGTGTCCTGCACCAAGTCCTCGGCCGCGGCCTCGTCGCCGCGGGTCAGGCGGAGCGCGAAGCGGTGGACGGAGGGCAGGTAGGGGAGCGCCTCCTCGGCGAAGCTGGCGTCGGGGGGGACCTCCCCGGCCGGGGTGCTCCGGCCCGTCCCCGGCCGGCGCCGGGTGCCCTGGACCGTGGACGACACCTGCGGGTGCATGGCTGCCATGGATGTGGGCTCTCTCGTGGTTCACCCCCGTCCTGCCCCGGCGGCGGGACGGTGCCGCGCCATCCAGCCGGACCGCTCCCGCGCCCGGCGGGGAGCCGGGCCCGTGGAGCCGTGTGATGCGCCCGGTGCGGGAGGCGGAGCGGGAAGCGGTGCGCGTGGAGCTGCGGCGAGCCGGAAGGGGAGCAACGGGCGTTCCCGGGGCGGCGTCCGGTCAAGTGCCTGGCGCGCCGGAACTTGAGGCGGGAGCGGGCGGGACCGGTATGTAGCGGTACGGTACAGCGGCCGGCCGACTGGCCGGAAACGCGACAGCGGACGCCGGCGCCATCCCGCGTGAGGGATTTCGGCCCGGAGGGGCGAGACCCGGCGGCAGTTTGCCGGGGCTCGACTCCGTTGGGCTGCGTTGTTTGCAGCCCTACGGAGCCGAAGCCCGACCCCGGCGCCAGCCGGGGGCACGCCCGAATCCCGCCGTCTCCGTCCGTGCAAGGCCGGCGTACAACCCCTGGATGCGGCGCGCGGTGAAGTCCGCGTCCTCGGCGACGGCCCTGGCCTGGGCACGCACCGCCATGGCGAGGCGCCGGTCCTCGTCCGCGAGGAGCGCGGCGATCTCGCGGGCCAGCGCGGCGGCGTCCCCCACCGGGACCGCGGCGGCCGCATCCGGCGCCCAGTCCGCCAGGTGCCCCACCCTCGTCCCCGCCGCCGGCACCCCCGCCACGGCGGCCTCCAGCAGCACGATGGGATCGGCCTCGTGGCGGGAGGAAACGACGAGCAGGTCGGCGCGCTCCACCCGCGGGCGGAGCGCCGCGTGGGGAAGGAAGCCGTGGAAGCGCACCGTATCGCCCAGCCCCAGCTCCGCGGCGAGGCGCTGCACGGAGCCGCCGAGGGTGTCCTCGCCCACCACGTCCAGGCGGAAGGGCACCCCCGCGTCGCGCAGCGCGGCGGCGGCCCGCAGCAGCGTCCCCTGGTCCTTGACGCGGTTGAGGCTGCCCACGTGCAGGAGCCGCGCGGGCTCGCCGGGGGCGCGGCGGCGGGGGGCGCTCGGGGGCCAGCGGTCCAGCGCGACGCCGTACGGCAGCCGCTCGGCGCGGATCCCCAGCGCGCGGGCCTGCTCCAGCACCAGGGTGCTGGGGACGGTGACGTGGCTCGCCCCGGCCACGGCCAGCCGCACCCAGGCGCGCCCCCGCCGCCGCGCGCGGGCGCCGAAGCCGATTCCGCGCAGGTCGGCGAGGTCGCCGCCGGTGAGGTGCAGGAGCACGGGGACGCCCAGCACCCGCCCGGCGAGCGCGGCCACCGTCCCGGCGGGGGCGGCCCACACGGCGTGCAGCACGTGGAAGGGCGCGCGGCGGTGCTCCGCCAGGAGCTGCGCCAGCACGCGCGGGCGCCGGGGGCGCCGGCCGGCGTTGTGGACGCGGGCGCCGAGCAGCTCCCAGCTGCCGGGCTCCGGCTCCTGCGCGAAGGCGAAGACGTGCAGCTCGTGCCCCGCCGCGGCGACGCGCTCGATGAGCCAGAGCAGGCAGGGGATCACCCGGTGCGTGCCGCCGCGGTCCACCCCGCCGGGCACCAGGAGCGCGACCTTCACCGCGTCTCCAGCAGCGCCGCGGGGAGCGTGGCGGCCGGGGCGGCGGACACCTGGCGCGTCAGCATGCCAACGACCTCCCGCAGCAGCCCTTCGTGGAAGCGGGGGGTGGCGAAGCGCTCGGCGTTGCGGCGCAGCGCGCCCTCGTCCAGCTCCAGGCCGTCCAGGTGCAGGAGGGCGGCGGCCATCGCCGCGGGGCGGGGCTCGGCGAAGAACACGCCCGTGCTGGCCGCCGCCCCGTCCGCCGGGCCCGCCGCGACCTCGCCCGCGGCGCCCACCAGCGGCCCCGCCACGCTGTCCAGCAGCCCCCCCGCCGCCAGGGCGACGACGGGGGCGCCGGCGGCCTGCGCCTCCACCGCGGTGATGCCGAAGTCCTCCACGCCGGGGAAAAGGAAGGCGCGGCAGCGGCTGTACAGCGCCGCCACCTCCTCGTCGGGAACGCGGCCCAGGAACGCGACCCCGGGCCCGGCGATGCCGCGCAGGCGCGCCATCTCCGGCCCGTCGCCGGCCACCACCAGGCGGCGCCCCAGCAGCGCGCAGGCGCGGATGGCCAGCTCCACGTGCTTGTAGGGGACCAGCGCGCTCACCACCAGGTAGAAGTCCTCCGGCGCGCGGGGCGAGCGGAAGCGCTCCACGTCCACCGGCGGGTGGACCACGGCGGCGTCGCGGGCGTAGCTGCGGCGGATGCGGTCGCGCACGCAGCCGGAGTTGGCGACGAACACGTCCACCCGGCGGCTGGTGGCCGCGTCCCAGCGGCGCAGCGCCCCCGCGACCGGGCGCGCGAGGCCGCGGAGCAGGCGCCGCCGCCCCCCGGCGAAGTACGCGTCGAACTGGTCCCACACGTAGCGCATGGGGGTGTGGCAGTAGCACAGGTGCGGCGCGCCGCCCGTGCGCACGGCCTTGGCGACGCAGTGGCTGCTGGACAGCACCAGGTCGAAGCCGCGGACGCGGAGCGACTCCACGGCGAGCGGAAAGAGCGGCAGGTAGCCGCGCAGGCCGCGGCGGGCGAAGGGGGCCCGCGCGAGCGCCGAGGCGTGGATGGGCCGCGCCTCGATCCTGGGGGACACGGAGCCGGGCACGTGCAGCAGCGTGAAGATCTCGGCGCCGGGGAACAGGTCGAGCATGGCCTCGAGCACCCGTTCCCCGCCCCGCATTCCCGTGAGCCAGTCGTGCACGATGGCGACGCGCATCACCGCCTCCCGCGCCGGCGCTCCGTCCCGGCGGCCTCGCACGCCCCGCGGACCGCGGCCGCCGCCGCGTCCCAGCGGTAGCGCGCCACGACCTCGCCGCCCCCTGCCGCGCCCCGCGGGCCGGCGACCAGCGGCAGCAGCGCGTCCACCCAGGCGTCGGGGCGGAGCGGGACGATGCGCGCCGCGCCGCCCAGCACCTCCCCGGCGGCCGCGTAGTCGGCGACCACCGCCGGCGTCCCGCACGCCACGGCCTCCAGCGGAGGGCGCCCGAACCCCTCCGCCAGCGACGGGAAGCAGAGCGCGCTCGCGGCCGTGTACAGGGCGTGCAGCTCCGTGTCGTCCACGCGCCCCGGCACGCGCACGTCCACGCCGGCGGGCCACCCCTCCGCCGGGGAGAAGTGCCGGGGCGAGGGCCGGCCCACCACCACCAGCGGCGGCGGCTCCGCGCCCCGCTCCCGCCAGCGGCGGAGGACCCGGCCCAGGAAGGGCAGGTTCTTGCGCGGGTCCCCGGCGCCCACCGCGAGCAGGAAGGGGCCTGGGAGCCCGCGCCGCGCGCGCACCTCCGCCACGGCGTCCGGCGCGGCGGGCGCCGTGAAGGGATCCAGCCCCTGGGGGGCCACCACGATCCGCTCCGCCGGCACCCCCAGGGTGCGGGCAATCTCCCGCCGGGCCCACTCCGACACGGTGACCACCCGCCCGGCCCGCGGCGCCGCGCGGCGCAGCACCACGCCCCGCCACGCGCGGAAGCCGCGGGCGAACCAGCGCGGGTGCGTGAGGGGGAGGACGTCGTGGACCACCAGGACGTCGCCCGCGGCGCCCAGCGGAGCGGTGCCCGCCATGTGCAGCACGGTGTCGCACCCGGCCCGGCGCGCCAGCCCGGGGAGCTCCAGCTGCTCCCAGGCGTGCCCGGCCAGCCTCCCGCGCACCACGCGGGCGCCCGGGGGCAGGTCGCGCGGCGGCTCCGCGTTCGCGGGGAGGAAGAGCGTGGCGTCGGCGAGCAGGCGGGACGCCACCTCCAGCGCGAAGCGCTGCACGCCGGTCACGCGCGCGGCGTAGAAGCGGCCGTTCACGCCGAGCTTCATGGCCGCCTCGAACGGAACAGCTTGGAGAATTGGGCTTGGGCGTGCCCCCGGCTGGCGCCGGGGTCGGGCTTCGGCTCCGTAACGCACGAAACAACCGTGCGTAACGGAGTCGAGCCCCGGCAAACAGCCGCCGGGTCTCGCCCCTCCGGGCCGAAATCCCTCACGCGAGTGTGGCGCTGGCGTCCGCAGGGGTGGGCCCCCTCAACCCCCCGGCCCCCATCTCCCCCGCAAGCGGGGGAAAGGGGGAGAACGGCACGGCATCCTTTCCTTCATTCCCTTGCCGATGGCCCCGGGAGCCTGATCTGCACGGATCCGTATGAGGAGGCACCGGTCCCTGCCGTGGGTCGCGGGGCAGGGCGCGCCGCCCACCCGGGCCGGAGAAATGGTCCACGGGGGCACCCTGCGCGAGCACGTCCGGAGGTGGGACCGGTTCGAGGACCTGGAGTGCTACGCCGTCTGGAGGACGAGTGGCGCGGCCGGAGTGGCCGTCCGACCTGACGGCGCGGCGCAGGGACACGGCACGTTGCCCCTTGATGGCCCGTCGCTGCCGGAGCACGTCCCCGGCCGCCGCAGAGCCCTCTGGTGTGCGGTTTCGAGAGGCGATCCCGTGCCTGCCTACCGCTTGCGGCGCTTCCTGGTCGTACCGGCGGATTTCGTCGGGGTCTTCTTCGCCGCCCCCGCGCCGGCCCCCGCGGCTTTCTTCCTTGCGGCGCCTGTCTTCGCCGTCTGCTTCGGATCCGCCGTCGTCTTCGCGACCGGCTTCCTGGCCTTGGCCGGAGCGGCTCCAGCTCGTGGCGTGCTCTCCGCTGCTCCTCCGTCCACCTTCGGCGGGGGCTTGTTCTTCTTCTTTGGCGTGGAACCTCCCTTTTCGGATGAGGCCCCCTGCTTTGCCGGCTGCTTTTTCACGGGCGGCGTTGAGCCCTGCTCTGTCCCCGCGCGCCGGGCGGGAGGCGGGTCCATACGCTTCTTGGTGTCGCCCGTATCGGCTTCGGTGGCCTTCTCCGCAGGCTTTCCGGACCCGCGCGACCGGGTGCTCTTTCCACCGGGGGCGGGTGTTTCCTTCCGCCCACCGCCGGACCGTTTCCGGGCTGTGGTGCGCCCTGGCCTGCCCACCACTTTCTCCAGCGCTCGGACCAGCTTCTGAACGTCGGAGGTCCACGTGGTGTGTCTGAGCTCGATCGCGTTGCGGCGCGTGAGATCGCGGAGCTCATCCGGGAGGTCGTACTGGGCAGGCATGGTGGCCCCATGGACGAGCACTGGCACCACGGCGACCCCCTTTCGCTGAAGGGCTGCCCTGATCTCCAGCCTTACGAAGTCGTCCTTGTCACCAAGCCGTCGCCGGCCAAACGGGTCTCCTCCGTTGAGCCACTGCTTTCCGATCACGACAACCACCGCACGCGCCCTGGCGACCACCTCCTGGATGACGTCGACGAAGTTCACGCCGGGCTGGATGTCGTCCACGTCCATGAATACCATGTTCCTGCCGAAGTGCTGGGTCAGGCCGTCGTAAAGACGCCCGGCGAACCCCGCGCTATCGTCTCTTCGATAGCAGATGAAGATACCCGGCATGGCGGTGCACCTGGACAATGTCGGATCATGGCTGTTCCGCGTGTTCCCATGCCAAAATCGGTCCATGAAGCCTGACCGGGGCCGTGTTCCCGATGCGTCTTGCCCCGCCGGCGCCTCCGAGTCAACGTACCCGCATGACCGATCCGCGCGACCGCCTCGCAGCGCTTTCCCCGGCCAAGCGCGCCCTGCTGGCCCGGCTCGGCGCGGCGTCCACCGGGCTCCCGCCCATCCCCCGCATCGCCGACGGCCCCGCCCCCCTGTCGGCGGAGCAGCGGCGGCTGTGGTACCTGCTCCAGCTCGTCCCCCCCGGCTACCCCGTCTACACCTACGTGCTTGGCTTCCGCCTGCGGGGGCCGCTGGACGCGGACGCGCTGGCGGGCGCGCTGCGCGGCGTGGTGGCGCGGCACGAGATGCTGCGCACCCGGTTCCGCGAGTCCGCGGGGGAGCCGGTGCAGGTGGTGGGCGACGGCGCCGCCTTCGCGCCGGAGGTCGTGGACCTGCGCGGCGCCCCCTGGGGCGAGGCCGAGGCGAACTACCGGACGGACGCCTTCGCCCGGCAGACCTTCGACCTGGAGCGCGGCGAACCCTTCCGCGCGCTCCTCCTGCGCGAGGCGGAGGAAGAGCACCGGCTGCTGCTGGGCGTGCACCACCTGGCCTTCGACGGGTACTCGCGCGGCGTGCTGCTGCGCGAGCTGAGCGCGCTGTACGCGGCGCGGCTGGCCTGCGAGCCGGCCCGCCTGCCGGAGCCGGCGGTGAGGTTCCGCGACTGGGCGGCGTGGCAAGGGCGCCCCGACCCCGCCGGGCGCGCCGGGGACGAGGCGTACTGGCGGGCCGAGCTGGCCGGGGCCCCGGCGACGCTGGAGCTCCCCGCCGACCGGCCGCGGCCGGCGGTGCAGGAGTGGGACGGCGCCCGGCACCCGTTCGCGATTCCCGCCGCCCTCGCGGCGCAGGTGCGGGCGCTCGCCCGCCGCGCGGGGAGCACGCCGTACGCCGTGCTGGCGGCGGCGTTCGGGACCGTCCTGGGGCGCTGGGCGGACCAGGACGACCTGCTGCTGGGGAGCGTGCTTTCCATCCGCTCGCGCCCGGAGCTGGAAGGGGTGGTCGGCTTCCTCGCCAACACCCTCCCCCTGCGGGTGCGGCTGGAGGGCGACCCGACGGCGCGCGAGCTGGTGGGGCGGGTGCACCGGGCGGCCGCGGGGATGCAGGCGCACGCGGGGATCCCCTTCGACCGGGTGGTGGAGCTGGCCGGGGCGCGCCGCGACTTCCGCCGCCCCGCGCTGCTGCAGGTGGTGTTCGGGTACTCGGACTCGGCGCTGCCGGCGCTCTCGCTCCCCGGCGTCGCCGCCGAGCCGCTGCGGGTGGACGCCGGCGTCGCCGTGTTCGAGCTGTCGCTGATGGTGGAGGACGCGGGCGACGGCTTCACCGCGTTCTTCCAGCACGCCACCGGCGTGTACGAGCCGGCGACCGTAGCCCGTATGGCGCGCCACCTGGCGGCGGTCCTCGCGGGGCTCGCCGCCGGCCCGGACTGCCCCGTCTCGCGCGTGCCGCTCGCCGGCGAGGACGAGCTGCGCGAGGTGCGGGCGTGGAGCGGCGCGGCCCTCCACGCCGCCGACCCGATCCCGGTGCACCGCCTGGTCGAGCGCCGGGCGCGCGAAAGTCCGGACGCGCCCGCGGTGCTGGAGCAGGGGCGCACGACCACGTACGCGGAGCTGGACGCGCGGGCCGCCCGGGTGGCCCGCGCGCTCCGCGAGGCGGGAGTGAGGCCGGAGACGCGCGTGGGCGTGTGCGTGGAGCCCTCCGCCGACCTGCTGGCCGCCCTGCTGGGGGTGCTCCGGGCCGGCGGCGTGTTCGTCCCGCTGGACCCCGCGTACCCGGCGAAGCGGCTGCGCTGGATGCTGGAGGATGCGGCGGTCCGCGTCGTCGTCGTCCACGGCGCCACGGCGGACGCGCTCCCCGGCTTCGCGGGCGAGGTGCTGCGGGTGGACGCGCTGGAGGTGGGGGCCGGCGGCGCGGCCCCGCCCGGCGACGCCGGCCCGGACAACCTGGCGTACCTGATCTATACCTCCGGCTCCACCGGGCGGCCGAAGGGGGTGGCGGTGGAGCACCGGGGGCTCGCCGGCACCCTGCTCGCGGCGCGGGGCGCGCTCGGCCTGGGGCCGGGGGACGTGATGCCGGCGCTGGCCAGTCCCGCCTTCGACATCTGGCTCCTGGAAGCGCTCCTCCCCCTCCTCGCGGGCGCCGCCGTACGCCCCGTCCCACGCGCGCGCGTGCTGGACCTCCCGCGGCTGCTGGCGGAGGAGCTGGCGGACGCCACCGCGGTGCACGCCGTCCCCGTGCTGATGCGCGAGATCGTGCGCGAGGCCCGCGTCCGCGGCGCGCCGCCGCGCCTGCGGCGGGCGCTGGTGGGCGGCGACGCCGTCGCCCCGGAGCTGCTGGCGGAGATGCGGGAGGCGTTTCCCGGCGCGGAGGTGCGGGTGCTCTACGGCCCCACGGAGGCCGCGATCATCTGCGCCGCGCACCTGGCCGGCGACGGCGAGCCGCGCGCCGGGCGTCCCATCGGGAGGCCGCTGGAGGGGGCCCGCCTCCGCGTGCTGGGCCGCGACGGGAGCCCGGTCCCGCCGGGGATCACGGGAGAATTGTGCGTGGCGGGGGCGGGGGTGGCGCGCGGCTACCCGGGGCTGCCGGAAGCGACCGCGGAGCGCTTCGTCCCCGACCCGTTCGCGGGGGAGCCCGGGGCGCGGATGTACCGCACCGGGGACCGCGCGCGCTGGGGGCCGGACGGGGAGCTGGAGTTCCTGGGCCGGCTGGACCGCCAGGTCAAGGTCCGCGGCGTGCGCGTGGAGCCCGGGGAAGCGGAGGCCGCGCTCGCCGCGCACCCGGGGGTGCGGGAGGCCGCCGTGACGGCGCGCGGGGACGCGCGGGGGGAGACCCGGCTGGTGGGGTACGTGGTCCCCGCCGGGCGGGAGGTGGACGCCGCGGAGCTGCGCGCGTGGCTCCGGGCCAGGCTCCCCGGGCCGCTGGTGCCGGAGGCGCTGGTGGTCCTGGACGCGCTTCCGCTTACGTCCAGCGGCAAGCTGGACCGCGCCGCCCTCCCCGATCCCGCTGGGCGGGGCGCCGCGGCCCACGTCGCGCCGCGCACTCCCGTCGAGGCGGCGCTCGCCGCCCTGTGGGCCGAGGTGCTGGGCGTGGAGCGGGTGGGGGTGCGCGACGACTTCTTCGAGCTGGGGGGGCAGTCCATCCTCGCCACGCGCCTGCTGGCCCGCGTCCGCGCCGAGCTGGACGCCGACGCCACCGTGGCGGAGCTGCTGGGCGGGGCGACGGTGGAGGAGATGGCGCGGCGGGTCGCCGGGCGGCGGAGCGCCGTGCGCCCGCCGCTGGTCGCCCTGCAGACCTTCGGCGGACGGGCGCCGCTCTTCCTGGTGCACCCCGCCGGCGGACACGTGGTGTGCTACCGCGCGCTCGCCGTGCACCTGGCGCCGGAGCAGCCGGTGTACGCGCTGCAGCCCCGCGGCGTGGACGGCGGGGAGGAGCCGCTCCGCGACCTGCGGGAGATGGCCGCGTACTACCTGGAGGCGGTCCGCGCCTTCCGGCCGGAGGGGCCGTACCGGCTGGGCGGGTGGTCGTTCGGCGGGGTGGTGGCGTGGGAGATGGCGCGGCGGCTCGCCGCCGCCGGGGAGCCGCCGGAGCTGCTGGCGCTGATCGACACCGCGCCGCCGGGCGGGGAGGGGGATTCCGCCGACCGCCGCGACCCCGCGGAGGTGGTGTGGCACACCGTGGCCGGCGTGGCGGGGTGGCCGGCCGCGTCGCGGGTGGACGTGGAGCGCATCCGGGGGCTGCCCCTGCGCGAGCAGGTGCTGGCCATGATCCGCGGCATCGACGCGCCGCGTCTGCTCCCCGAGTCCCGCGCGGACGAGGTGCTGGCCCTCATCGCGGTCCGCGCCGCCAACGTGCGGGCGCAGGAGGGCTACCGCCCCGGCCGCTACCCAGGCCGCCTCACCTACTTCCGCACCGCGGGCTCCGACCACGCCGCCGCCGACGCCGCGGGCCCGGCGTTCTGGAGCGCGCTCGCGGACGGCGGCACCACGGTGCACACCGTGACCGGCAGCCACGGCTCCATCCTGCAGGAGCCGCACGTGGCGGCGGTCGCCGCGGCGCTGCTCGCGGCGGGATGACGGGCGGCCCTCACCCGGCGGCCTTATAGCCGCCACCCTCTCCCGATCCCGGGAGAGGGGGCGACTGCGGGATCTTGCGTACGGGCAGGCAGTTGCGTTACGGAGCCGAAGCCCGACCCCGGCGCCAGCCGGGGGCACGCCCGAACCCGCAGTTCAAAGCCGTTTCAGCACCGGCCGAAGTCCCGCGTGGTGGAGCCCAGGCGCACGCTCCCGACCAGGGGGCTGAAGATGTCGCAGAACGCCCGCGAGGCCACCTGCAGGTGGTTGCCGTAGTAGTCGGACGCGACGCCGTCCCAGAACTGCAGGACGGACGCCTTGACGATGGCGATCACCGGGCTTCCCGCGGCGAGGCTCTCCTGCAGCACGCCGTCCGTGAGGGGGTTGGTCGCCAGCGCGTCCTTCATGGCGTACACCAGGTCGGCCTGCTTGTAGATGGTGCGCGGGCTCCACTTCTTGCCGGTCCCGCTCTCCACCGACACGGTCACGGCCACGGTGCCGAAGGTGTGCTTCGCGCGCAGGATGGTGGCCAGCCCGGTGCCCGTCCGGTCGTCGTCGGTGACGACGCGTTGCAGGTAGCCGCCGGTGACCTGCGCCAGCCCGGGCACCTCGACGTTTGCCGCGGCGCCGAGGGTGGCCGCGATCTTGTGGTGGAGCGTCCACCACGGCTGCCCGCCCGCGGCGTGGCTCGGGCTGGGCGCGTCGGGCGCGGACGTCGCAGCGGCCGGACCGGTGCCGGTGTCCGCGTCGCACGCGCCCAGCAGCGGCGCGCCCACGGCGGCGGCGGCCATCGCCGCGGCGCTCCCCAGGAAGTCGCGGCGGGTGGGATCGGCGGGACGGCCGGCGGGGGACTGCGGGTCTTCGGGAGGCACGGAGGACATGGGCCCACCTCGCGGATCTCTGCGGTGACTGGCGGGATTCGTGGCCATCTCCCAAGCTAATGTGTGCGTACCGTGGCACAAGCGGATCGACCTCGGGTGCCGGCTCCCGCGGTTCCGCTCCGCGATCAATCACTTCCACCCGCCGGGCGTTCGCCCCACCGCCGGAGCTCCGCCGTGCGCCTTCGCTCCTGCTTCGCCGCCGGCCTCGTGCTGGCCCTCGCCGGCTGCGGCCGCGATCCCGCCCGGGGCCGCCCTCCCCGGGTGTCCGCGCGCGTCACCGCGGGCGGCCGCCACGTCGTGGTGCCGGAGCGCGACGCTCCCGCGCGTACCTGCTGCGCGAGGGCGACCTGGCCCGCGTGCTGGGGGCCAGGAGCTGACTGCACATCCGGAGCGCTCCTGAGTGCAAAGTCCTTGAAATAGGCCGCCGCGGACCTATGTTAGGAATCCGTCCGGACGTACCTGGCGAGACTCATCGACGATTCAAGGCGCGAGGCTATGACCCTTGTTACTCCCATCCGTATCCTCCATTTATCCGACTTCCGCTTCAAAACGATCCACCGATGGGATTCCGATCCCGCTCTTTCCGGAGTATCCGACGCGGTCCGTGAGCTCGTCGACAGCGGTCTCCGCCCCGACATCGTCGCCCTGACGGGCGACATCGCCGATTCCGGGATGCCGGAGGAGTATTCACTCGCCTCGACGTGGATCCACGGGAGCCTCCTCCCGGCCCTGGGCGATCTGCCGTCCCGGAACCTCTTCATCGTTCCCGGAAACCACGACGTCAACCGCGCCGAGATCGACGACGACCTGCGGCTGAAGCAGAAGGAGCTGATCAAGCAGAGAAGCCAGCAAGAGGTCGAGGCAGCTCTCACGGGCAAGCAGCGGAGCCTATTCCTGGCCCGCCACAACCATTTCCTGGAGTTCCTGAACCGGTTTCCCCCCGACGGCGGGAGCGAAGCCGCTCCCTGGTGGTCCGCCACGCGGCAGGTCGGCTGGGGACGCATCGGCATCCTCGGGCTCAACACGGCCTGGCTGAGCTCGGACGACGAGGACCATGGCAAGCTCGTCGTGGGCCGGTACCAGGTGCAGAGCCTCCTCGAAAAAGTAAGGGGCCCGGGCTTGGTCGTCGCGCTCATGCATCACCCCCTCAGCCACCTGCACGAGTTCGACAGCTCCGAAATCGCTCCCCTGCTCCACAGGAACTGCCGGCTGATCCTTTCCGGCCACCTCCACAGGCACAAAGGCGCGCGGGTGGAGGACGAGACGGGGAAGACGTACCTGGAGCTTGCCGCCGGAGCGGTCTACGGGGGTAGCAAGCGGCCCAAGGCCTTTCAGCTCATCGAGATCTATCCCGACCTCCGCGTCCGCGTGCATTACCGGGTCTGGCACCGGGAGGAATGGGTGCCGGACTCGACCGCCGTCCGCCCCAGCGGGGTCAAGACCTTCTCCCTGGGCTCCGGCCGGCGCCTCTGGGACGAGAAACGGACCAACCTGGTGCCCACACCCCCCAACGACACCTTCCTGGGACGCAAAGATCAGATCGAAGAGCTGCGGCGGTTGTTGGTGGAGCAGCGCGCCCGCCTGGTCACGATCCTCGGAGCGGGCGGAACCGGCAAAACGCGCCTCGGCAGGGAAGCGGGCCTCCAGCTCGTCGACAAGTTCCAGGGCGGCGTGTGGTTCGCCGACCTGACCGAGGCGCGAACGGGCCCCGACGTCGTCAAGGCGGTCGGAGCCGCCCTCGACCTCGACATCGCCGGGGAGGCCCCCCCAGAGCGGACCCTGGCCGCGATCCTGAACAACCACGAGCGGCTGCTCCTGATCCTCGACAACTTCGAGCAGGTGGTGGAGCGCGCCAGGCCCATTCTCGACCTGTGGCTGGCGCGAACGACCCACGTCCAGTTCCTGGTCACCAGCCGGATCCCCATCGGGCTGAGGGAGCAGATCGTGGAGCTCGATCCGCTGGACGCGCCGCCGCGGCACGAGATCGCCTCCATGAACATAAACCAGATCCTGGAGTTCGACGCCGTCAGGATGTTCGTGGACCGCGCGAAGGACAAGAACGTGCAGTTCTCCCTGGAAAAGGACTTCCGCTCCGTCGCCAAGATCTGCGCCCAGCTCGAGGGATTCCCGCTGGCCATCGAGATCGCGGCCGCGAGGGTGCAGATGATGACCGTCAAGGAAATCGTGGGAAAGCTGCAGTCCAAGATGCTCGACATCCTCGGGTACGCCCCGGGCTCCAATTCGCGGCACCGGACCATGGAAGCGGCGGTCCGCTGGAGCTTCGACCTTCTGGCCTTTCGCGAGCAGCGCGTCTTTCTGCAGCTGGGAGTCTTCCGCGGAGGCTTCTCGTTCGACGCGGCGGAAGAAATCGTGGAGCTGCCGGGCGGAGGTGGCGAGCGGGACAATTTCACCTCCATCCTCCACACCCTGATCGGCCACAAGCTCCTCCTGGTCGACGACACCGGGCTGGACGAATCCCACTACAGCATGTCCGGCGTCATCAGGGAATTCTGCGAGAAGCAGTGGATGGCGGTCGCCGACGAGGCCACCCGCCTGGCGCTGGAGGACCGGCATGCGCGCTATTTCCTGAAGTCCGTGGAGACGTGGGACCGGGAGGTGAGAGGCCCGCGGGCGGCCGACGCGCTCGAGCGCGTCCAGCTCGCGACCGAGAACGTGATCATCGCCTTCGACCGGAAGATGAAGGCGGGCGACCCCGAGATCGCCGGACGCACGATCCTCGCTCTCACCCGTGCGCAGACCGTCCGCAACAAGGGCCTGTTCCGCCTCCAGCGCCTCGAGATGGCCCTGGACGCGCTGGGATCGTCGAACCCGCAGCTGCGCGCCCGCCTCCTGGTGCAGATCAGCGAGGCATATTCGTTTCGCGCCCACCCGGAAAAAGCCATGGCGGCGGTCGACCAGGCGGTGGCGATCACCGAGGAGCTGGGGGAACAGGGGCCCCATGCCGTCGTGCTGCGCCGCAAGGCCATCATGTGCATGCGCGCCGGCGACCTCGTGGCCGCGCACGAGCTGGCCGACTCCTCCGCCGACCTCGCGGCGAAGCAGGGCGACGACTACCAGTGGTGCGCGGCGATGGAGCTCAGGGGAAAGATCGCGTACCAGCAGGGGATGAGCGACGATGCCCTGGCCGCCTGCGACGCCGCGGTCCCGGTCGCGAACAGGCTGGGAGGTGTACGCCTCATGGCGAGGCTGCAAGCCGTTCGCGCCTCGGCCTACATGACCCGCGACGACTACGGCACCGCGCTGGAGTACTTCGACAGGGCGCTGGAGCTGATGCGCTCCCTGTCTGCGGACGCCCTCGAGATGGAGATCGGGCGGGCCGTCGCGCTGGCTCGCCTGCGTGAGGATGGTGAGGCGATCGAGCGCTACGTGGCCCTCGAACGGCAGGCGATCCGGCGCGGCAACAAGGCGCAGACCGCCGATGCGCAGGTGAACCACGCCGACCTCCGCATGTTCCGGAACGAATTCGCCGAGGCATTCGAGCTGACCCGGTCCGCGAACATTCTTTTCCGTGACCTCAAGGACCAGAGGGGCCTGGCCATCACCCTCTGCAACATGGCGAAGATCCTGCTCGAGCTGGGACAGCTGGAGGAGGCGCGGTCCCGGGCCCACGAGGCGCTGGAGATCCTCGATCGCTCCCGGAAGTTCGACAGGAAGTACGACTTCATCGTGCTTTGCCACCTGGTCGGGATCGAGCTCGCTTCGGGCGACTCCGCTGCCGCGCGGGCCGCCGCGGGCCGGGCGCTGGAGATCGCTTCCGAGCTCGGCCTCTCGGGCAGGGACCTCGAAGTCGGCGAATGCCTGGCGGTGCTGAGCTCCTTCGAGGAGCGGCACGCCGGCGGAGAGTGAGGCGTGGCCGGCCCGGGCGGCCCCACCCCGCTCCTCGCCGAAGCGCTCCATGAACCCGGCGCCCCCACCCTCCCCGGAACGGTTTCTGCAGGGCCTCGCGCCTCCGCCGGCACGAGCCCGGACCGAGAACCGATCCCGAGGAGCCCGTCGAGTGAGTGACGACCGGTCGTGGTACAAGGATGCCGTCTTCTATGAGCTGCACGTCAAGGCTTTCCAGGACTCCAACGCCGACGGGGTGGGTGACTTCCGGGGGCTGATCGAGAGGCTGGACTACGTCCGCGACCTGGGCGTCGACGCCATCTGGCTGCTCCCCTTCTACCCGTCGCCGCTGCGCGACGACGGGTACGACATCGCGGACTACTACGGGATCAACCCGCAGTACGGCAACCTGGAGGACTTCCAGCGCTTCCTGGACGCCGCCCACGAGCGCGGCCTCAAGGTGATCGCGGACCTGGTGCTCAACCACACCTCCAGCGACCACGCCTGGTTCCAGCGCGCCCGCCGCGCGCCCAGGGGCTCGCCGGAGCGCGACTGGTACGTGTGGAGCGACACCGACGAGCCCTACCGCGACGCCCGCATCATCTT
The DNA here is from genome assembly GCA_040509335.1 of Longimicrobiaceae bacterium. Lineage (GTDB taxonomy): Bacteria > Gemmatimonadota > Gemmatimonadetes > Longimicrobiales > Longimicrobiaceae > JAFAYN01. Next base: position 18,253 of record JBEVLE010000315.1, read on the forward strand.
CACCGACACCGAGCCCAGCAACTGGACGTGGGACCCGGTGGCGGGGCAGTACTACTGGCACCGCTTCTTCGCCCACCAGCCCGACCTGAACTGGGACAACCCGGCGGTCAAGGAGGCGATGTTCGGGGTGATGGAGTACTGGCTGGAGCGGGGGCTGGACGGCTTCCGCTGCGATGCCGTGCCGTACCTGATCGAGCGGGAAGGCACCATCTGCGAGAACCTCCCGGAAACGCACGACATCCTCAAGGAGTTCCGCGTCCGCATCGAGTCGCGCTTCCCGGGGCGCATCCTGCTGGCCGAGGCCAACCAGTGGCCGGACGACGTGCGCCCCTACTTCGGCGACGGCGACGAGTTCCACATGGCGTTCCACTTCCCGCTGATGCCGCGCATCTTCATGGCGGTGCGGCAGGGGATCCGGAAGCCCATCGTGGAGATCATCCAGCGCACCCCGCCGATCCCCGAGGACTGCCAGTGGTGCATGTTCCTGCGCAACCACGACGAGCTCACCCTGGAGATGGTGACCGACGAGGAGCGCGACTACATGTACTCGCAGTACGCCGAGGACTCGCGCATGCGGATCAACCTGGGGATCCGCCGCCGCCTGGCGCCGCTGATGGAAAACGACCGGCGCAAGATCGAGCTGCTCAACTCCATCCTGTTCACCATGCCCGGCTCGCCCATCATCTACTACGGCGACGAGCTGGGGATGGGCGACAACATCTGGCTGGGCGACCGCGACGGAGTGCGGACCCCCATGCAGTGGACCCCGGACCGCAACGCCGCCTTTTCGCGCGCGGAGTCGGCCCGGCTGTACCTGCCGGTGATCGCCGACTCCGTGTACGGGCACCAGTCCATCAACGTGGAGGCGCAGGAGAAGTCGCCCTTCTCGCTCCTCAACTGGATGAAGCGGCTGGTGCAGGTGAGGAAGCAGCACCACGCCTTCGGGCGCGGGAGCATCGAGTTCCTGCAGCCCGAGAACCCGCACGTCCTCGCCTACCTGCGCGAGCACGGCGACGACGCCATCCTGGTGGTCAACAACCTGTCGGGCGCGGCGCAGGCGGTGCGGCTGGACCTGGCCCGCTTTTCCGGCCGCGTCCCGGTGGAGATGCTGGGCAGCACCGAGTTCCTCCCCATCGACGAGACCCCCTACGCGCTCACGCTGCAGCCGTACGGCTTCTTCTGGTTCGCCATCCGCACGCGCGCCGCGGGCGAGGAGCACGCGGAGCTGGACGAGACGGTGGCCCGCGAGTGGGCGGAGCAGGACATGCGCGTGCTGGAAAGCCGCGACACCGTGGCGGCGCTGGTGGGCGCCGTCCCGGTCGAGTGGCTGACGGCGCAGCGCTGGTTCCGCGGCAAGGGGCGCGAGGTGGTGGCCGTGGAGCTGCGCGACCACGCGGTGGTGGCGCCGGAGCACGGGCCGCGCTGGATGGTGGGGGTGATCCAGGTCCGCTTCGCCGCGGGGGAGCCGGACACCTACCTGCTCCCGCTGTCGCTGCGCCCGCCGCTGGAGCGCGGGGTGGCCGCGGAGCCCATCGCCACGGTGGCGATGGAGACCGGGGAGGTGCGGCTGTACGAGGCGCTGGTGGACCGCTACACGGCGCTGGCGCTGCTGCGCGTCATGCGCGAGGAGGTGGAGCTCCCTTCCGCCACGGGGAGCTTCCGCGGGCACCGGGTGGAGGGCGCCGTGCCCGACCACGAGCACGGGCGCCTGACGCCGGTGAAGCGGATGAGCGCCGAGCAGAGCAACACCTCCATCGTCTTCGGCGAGCGGCTCATCATGAAGCTGTTCCGCAAGCTGGAGGCGGGGGTCAACCCCGACCTGGAGGTGACCCGCTTCCTGGTGGAGCACACGGAGTTCCGCGGCGTCCCGGCGCTGGCCGGCTGGCTGGACTACGCCGGCGAGGGGGTGCGGGGCGCGTCGGTGGCGGGGGTGTTCCGCTTCATCCCCAACTCCGGCGACGCGTGGGCGTACACCCGGCGCGCGCTGGACCGCTTCTTCGCGGCGGCGAGCCGCAGCGCCGCCGACCCGGGCACCCCGACCGGCCAGGACGCCACGCGGCGGATGATGGGCGACTTCCACGCCGCCGCCCGCGCCCTGGGCCGGGTGACCGGCGAGCTGCACGCGGCGCTCGCCTCGGCGGGGCCGGAGCACGCGGAGTTCGCGCCGGAGCCGGTGACCGCGGAGGACGTGCGCGCGTGGACCGAGGCGTTCCGGCGCGACGCCGCCCGGGTGCTGGACGAGGTGGGGCGCCGCCTGGAAGCCATCCCGGGCGCCTTCCCCGCGGGGAGCCACAACGAGCTGGCGGCCATCGTCCGCGGGGGCGCGGAGCTGCGCCACCGCGCCGACGACCTGCGCCTGCTCCACGAGGCGGGGCTGGTGCGCACCCGCACCCACGGCGACTACCACCTGGGCCAGGTGCTGCGCGCCGCCGATCCCGAGGCGGCCGGGAGCGAGTGGTTCGTCATGGACTTCGAGGGCGAGCCCGCGCGCCCCCTGGCGGAGCGCCGCGCCAGGCAGTCGCCGCTGCGCGACGTGGCCGGCATGCTCCGCTCCTTCGACTACGCGGCGCGCATGGCGCTGGCCGAGCAGGACACAGCCGACCTGCGGGTGCGCTCGGCGCTGGAGGGGTGGGCGGATTCCTGGCTGCGCACCGTGCGCGGCCTGTTCCTGGAGGGCTACGCCGAGGGCGCGCGGGGCGGCGGCTTCGTCCCCGGGGACCCGGAAACGCTGCGGCGCGTGCTCGCCGTGTTCGAGCTGGAAAAGGCCGTGTACGAGCTGGGCTACGAGATGAACAACCGGCCGGCGTGGATCTGGGTGCCCATCCGCGGCATCCGCGCCCTGCTCGGGGACGCCGGGTGACGCCGCCGCCGCTGGTCTACAACCTGTTCCCGCGGCTGGTGGGCCCCACCACCCGCTGGCCGGAGCACGCCGCCCGCGCCGCGGAGATGGGGTTCAACTGGCTGTACCTGAACCCCTGGCACTACCCCGGCTTTTCCGGGAGCCTGTACGCCGTCAAGGAGTACGGGCGGCTGAACCCGCTCTTCCTCCCGCCCGGCGCCGACCCCGCCGGCCTGGAGCCGCTGCGCGACGCGGTGGAGCGCATCGCCGCGCTGGGGGTGCGCCCCATGATGGACCTGGTGGTCAACCACACCTCCAAGGACTCGCCGCTGATCGCCGCGCACCCGGCGTGGTACGTGCGCGACGCCCGCGGCGAGGTGCGCAGCCCCTTCGTGGCGGACCCGGACGACCCCACCAAGATCACCACCTGGGGCGACCTGGCGGAGATCGACAACGAGCACTCGCCCGACCGCGAGGGATTGTGGGGGCACTGGGCGTCGCTCGTGCGCGAGTCGCTGGAGCTGGGCTTTCACGGCTTCCGCTGCGACGCCGCGTACAAGGTGCCCGCCGCGCTCTGGCGCCGCCTGATCGCGGAGGCCAGGCGCGTGCGCCCCGACGCCCAGTTCTTCGCCGAAACGCTGGGGGCGCCGCTGGAGCAGGTGGTGGGGCTCAAGGAGGCGGGCTTCGACTACTTCTTCAACTCCAGCAAGTGGTGGGACTTCCGCGAGCCGTGGGCGCTGGAGCAGCACGAGGAGCTGCGCCGCGCCGCCCCGTCGGTGGCCTTCCCGGAGTCGCACGACACCACCCGCCTGGCCGCGGACACCGGCGGCGACGAGGCCGTGCAGCGGCAGCGCTACGCGTTCGCCGCCGCCTTCTCGGCCGGGGTGATGATGACCACGGGCTACGAGTTCGGCTTCCGCAGGCAGGTGGACGTGGTGGCGACCATGCCCTCCGACTGGGAGCGCCGCCACTGGGACCTGCGCGCCTTCGTGGGCCGCGTCAACCGCCTCAAGCTGCGCCACCCGCTCCTCCAGGGCGAGGGCGTGCTGCGCGCCCCCCGCGGCCTGGCCGGCGACGTGCTGGTGCTGGAGCGCCGCGCCGGCGAGGGGGACGCGGCGCGCGGCTGGATCCTGGTCAACCACGGCGACGGCCCGCGCGAGGTGAGCCTGGCCGACCTGGCCCCCGGCGGCGCCGCGTGGACGGAGCACCGCCTTTTCCGCGTCTGCCGCGACGACGCACCCGAGGCGGGCGAGACGGCCCCGCCGCAGGTGCGCCTGGACCGCGCCGAGGCGGCGTACGTGCTGCCCGCGGTGCCCGCGGACGATGTCTGACCCGCTGACCGCGCTCCCCCGCTGCTCCGGCGTCCTCCTGCACCCCACCTCGCTGCCGGGGCGGGGGATCGGCGACCTGGGGGAGCCGGCCCGGCGCTTCGTGGACTGGCTGGCCGATGCGGGGCAGACGGTCTGGCAGATCCTGCCGCTGGGGCCGGTGGACGCCGCCGGCTCGCCGTACAACGGCCTTTCGGCCATGGCGGGGAACGCGCTGCTGGCGAGCCCCGAGGTGCTGGTGGCCGACGGGCTGCTGAAGCCGGAGCAGGTGGGCGGCGAGGAGCTGCCGGCGGACCGCGTGGACTTTCCCGGCGTCTTCGCCTGGAAGGAAGCGCTGCTGCGGCGGGCGTGGATGGCCTTCCGCGCCGGGGCCGCCCTGGAGCTGCGCGGCGAGTTCGACGCCTTCCGCGCGCGCGCCGCCGGCTGGCTGGAGGACTACGCGCTCTTCCGCGCGCTCCGCGACGAGAACCGCGGCGCCCCCTGGAGCGAGTGGGAGCCGGGCGTCCGCCTGCGCGAGCCGGAAGCGCTGGCCCGCGCCCGGCACCGCCTGGACGGCGCGGTGGAGATGCACGAGTTCCGGCAGTGGATCTTCCAGCGCCAGTGGAGCGCGCTGCGCGAGTACGCGCGCGACCGGGGGGTGCGCGTGGTGGGCGACCTCCCCATCTTCGTGGCGTACGACAGCGCCGACGTGTGGTCGCACCCCGGGCTGTTCGAGCTGGACGCCGGGGGGCGCGCCACGGGGGTTTCCGGCGTGCCGCCCGACTACTTCAGCGCCACGGGCCAGCGCTGGGGAAACCCGCTGTACCGCTGGGACGTGATGCGCGCGGACGGCTTCCGCTGGTGGACCGCCAGGTTCCGCCGCGTCCTGGAGCTGGTGGACGTGGTGCGGGTGGACCACTTCCGCGGCTTCCAGTCGTACTGGCGGATCGCCGCCGCCGCCGACAGCGCCGTGGACGGCGAGTGGCGTCCGGGGCCGGGTGGGGAGCTGTTCGCGGCCGTGCGCCGCGAGCTGGGCGAGCTGCCGCTGGTGGCCGAGGACCTGGGCGACATCACCCCCGAGGTGGAGGCGCTGCGCGACGGGCTGGGGCTGCCGGGGATGCGCGTGCTGCAGTTCGCCTTCGGCGGCGACGACCCGCGGAATCCGCACCTCCCCGCCAACTACCCGGCCGGCGCGGTGGCGTACACCGGCACGCACGACAACGACACCTCGCTGGGGTGGCACCGCGGCGCGGGGGAGGCCGAGCGCGCCCGCCTGGGCGCCCTGCTCGCCCCCGGCGAGGAGCCCGGCTGGGGGATGATCCGCCTGGTGATGGAGTCGCGCGCGAAAATTGCCGTCGTCCCGCTGCAGGACGTGCTCGGGCTGGGGAGCGAGGGGCGGATGAACACCCCCGGCACCGGCGCGGGCAACTGGGCGTGGCGCTTCCGCGAGGGCGCGCTCACCCCGGAGCTGGCCCGCCGCCTCCGCGAGCTGGCCCGCGGCGCCGGGCGCGCGCCGTAGCCGCAGCCTTCCATCGGCGCGGCCGGGATCCACCCGGCGGCGCCCCGCATCCATTCAACCGGGACTTTCTGCATGGCGGATTCCGTGGCCCTGATCACCGGCGGCGCCGGCAACCTGGGGCGTGCCGTGACCCGCGCCTTCCTGGAGGGAGGCGCGCGGGTGGCGGTCCCCGTTCACAAGACGGACCACCCCGGCGCCCTGGACACGCTCAAGGGCGAGTTCGGGAGCCGGCTCCTCCCCTTCGCGCTGGACCTCACCACCGAGCGCGGCGCCAACGCCGCCGTGGAGCAGGTGGTGGAGTGGGGCGGCCGGCTGGACACCGTGGCCCACCTGGTGGGCGGCTGGCGCGGCGGGATGAAGCTGGCCGACACCCCCACCGACGTGTGGGACCGCATGATGGACCTCAACCTCAAGTCCGCCTGGCTGGTGGCGCGCGCCTCCATCCCCGCCCTGGTGCGCGGCGGGGGTGGGTCGCTGGTGTTCGTGTCCTCGCGCGCCGCGCGGGAGGGGCGCGCCGGGAACGCCGCCTACGCAGTAGCCAAGTCGGCGCTGGTGACGCTGGTGGAGGCGCTCGCCGAGGAGTACCGCACCGACGGCATCCGCGCCAACGCCGTGCTCCCCGGCACCGTGGACACCGAGGACAACCGCCGCGCCATGCCCGACGCCGACCACTCCGCCTGGACGGCGCCGGAGGAGATCGCCCGCGTGATCCACTTCCTGGCCTCCGACGCCGCGCGCACCGTCAACGGCGCCGCGGTCCCCGTCTACGGCCGGAGCTGACGCGCCGGTGCATCGTGGAACGAACCTTGAACAGAGGGGCGGCCCAGCGGCCAGGGAGCCGCGGGAAGGCGGACGGCCGGAGGCGCCCGCCCATCCTTCACTCGACAGGGAGGCACCATGAAGACCACCAGGCTGTGGCTGCTGGCCGGGCTGCCGTTCGCGCTCGCGGCGTGTGGCGGGAACGACACCGAGGCTGAAACGGACGTGGGAGCCGTGGCGGAGACCGCCGACACCGCCGCCATGTCCCCCATGCCCCCGGCGGCGCCGATGGACACCGGGGCCACCGCGATGGCCGGCGGCAACACGGTGCAGCTGAGCGCCGTCGGCGGCTCCGGGGTGGGCGGGCAGGCCGTGCTCACGGACATGAGCGGGCAGACGCAGGTGATGGTGACGCTCACGGGCACCACCGGCACGGGCACGCACCAGGGCCACATCCACCAGGGCACCTGCGACGCCCCCGGCGCCGTGGTGGCCCCGCTCCAGCCCATCACCGCGGACGGCAGCGGCGGCGGCACCATGACCGCGACCGTTCCCGTCCCCATCGCGACGGCCATGAACGGGCAGCACGTCATCGCCTACCACGAGGCCGGCGGGAACCCGGGGAGCCCCGTCGTCTGCGGCGCGATCCCGCAGCACTCGATGTAGCCGCCGGAGCGCGGCTGAAGGGCGCCCCGGACGCACCCGCGTCC
>JBEVLE010000316.1:0-3164 GCA_040509335.1 Longimicrobiaceae bacterium
TTCGGGCGTGCCCCCGGCTGGCGCCGGGGTCGGGCTTCGGCTCCGTAAGCCCGCAAACAACGCGGGCTAACGGAGTCGAGCCCCGGCAAACTGCCGCCGGGTCTCGCCCCTTCGGGCCGAAATCCCTCACGCGGGGTGAGCGCTGGCATCCGCTGGGGCTCGCCACCTTCCCGCCCGGTTTCTCCCCACCCGCATCGCAAGCTCCTCCCGCGGCGCTCTGGCTGGCGCCGCGGCTGGTGGGGCGCCTGGCCGGGTGAAGCCGGGCCCCTAGCGCTCGGCCGGTCGGCGGGGATCCTCTCGTTGGGTTTCCACAATCATCCCAGTTGGGCGGTGTCGATCCGGATCACCGCCTGCCGCGCGAATTGCTCGATGTCGGTGAACAGCACGGTCTGCTTGTTCCGCAGGCGCATGGGAAGGCGCTCCCTGTCCTCCTTGTGCAGGACTACGGGCACGATCCGCTTTTCCAGCGCCCACGCGGCGCCCCACTCGGTCTGGACCCACTCACTCTTCATACTGGCGGAGGTGCACAGCACCCACAGCTCCCGGCAGCCGAGGAGCTTGCTGCGAATCGTGATGGAGAACTCGTCCCCGCTGTCCTGCTCTCGGTCCGCCTTGTAGACCTCCAGCCCCACGTCGGTAAGTGCCTTGTGGATCTTTTCAGCGGTCTCGCTGTCCTCGTGGCTGTAGCTCAGGAATACATGAGGTCCGCCACGGGCGGCGCGCTGCAGTTCAAGCTTTCTGCGGACGCGCCGCTTGGTGACGGACTTGATCCCGGGTTTGTCGAGGGTGATCAGCGGGTCGTCGTTGTGCACAGGGCCCACCCGCTTCTGTTCTGCCCCACCGTCGGTCGGTCCGTCGCCGCACGACAGGCCATCCGTTTCTCCGCCGTCGTTGCCGACCGTGCCTTCAGCGTCCTTCCGTCCGTAGTGCAGTCCTCCGTCTCGTGTCAATCTGAGCAACTCCGAAAGGCGCTTCTCTCCCTCCAATCCCATGAGCGCGCGCTCGGCGAGGGATACACACGACTCCTCGGTGGGGTGGAGGTCGCAGTCGTCGCCGATACCCTGGTCCTCGATCAGCATGACGACCTGGCCTCGCTCGAAATACTCGGTGCTCTCCAGCGTGCGGTGGACCGAGCTCCAGATGTTGTAGTGACGCGGCAGGCGGCCGGTAAGTGCAGCGATCAGGCCCCGGCTATGGTCCGGAGGTCCCGTGCGCTGGTACGTGACCGAGAATTCGAAGAACTGCTTGCGAAGGTGTTCGGGGAGAATCGCGAGCCGGAGACTCAGGTACCGTGTGTCGAGGGTCGCATAGGCGATGGAAGGCAGCAGCTTCATCGGAACGTCGCCGAGCAGACGGCGCTCACACCGGGTCTTGGGTGTCGCGTGCTCCTCGGACTTCAGGATCGCGGTGAAGAGCCCTTCCGAACCGGGCGTCAGTGTCCCGGCCCCCGTGCAGCGGAACTGCAAGGGGCCATGTACCCATGCCGGCCGGTTGCTCCTCCCGTCTTTTCCGTCCTCGGCAGTCCTGTGGAAGCGGGCGAGCGCGGTGTTCGGCAGTACTTGAACCGGGCGGCGGAGCTCGAGGTCGCTCTGATCGGTGAACAGGATGTCCTGGAATTCCTCTCTCAACCTTCGCTTGATCTCGAGCAGCCGCTGGTATGTTCCAGAATACACCTTGTGCTTCTCCGAGTACTCCCCCGGGATTGATCGTGCTCCGTCCTCTCCAAGGACCACGTAGAAGCTCCATACCTCGTACCGATATGCCGCGCGAGCGCTCTCGGACTGGACGATCGACACGCCCTGCTCCGCGAGGAATCGGCTGATCCGGCTGATCTCTTCCGGCTTGTGCTGGATGAACAGCGACAGGCGGGCGGTTCGGGGCCAGCGCCGGTATGGGATCGGTGACAGGATCAAGTCGTGACGAACACGATGTTCTCCCGGTCCACGCCTCGGGTAGTACACCCCGTACATCATCCCGCCCTGTTGAACGAGGGCGTGCTCCAGGAGCTCGGGGGGAAAGGAGATGGATCCATCGTGGCCGATGTAGCAGAGACCGCCGTGTACCATTGGACTTGGGCGTGGGGAAAGGGGATGTGGTGAAGCGTCCGACTAGGAAAAATCGACCCGGGCCCACCGTCGTGCGGCGCACTCCACGCCACGAGAAACGCACCCCGCGGCAATGCTGACAAATAATGACCCATCAGGATAAGCCGTCCCTCTCTCCGTCACAATCCTTTCGCTCACGCCACACGTACGAACGTGAGCCGGCTCACCTGCCGCGATGCCGCGGCGAGGGGTGCGCGGCAAGTCGCGATCGGGGACACCGGGCTCGCCGAATCGTAACGCCCGGGAGCGACTACTCGTCCCGGGTGTGCACCGGGCGGCGGGACCCTCGGCACCCATGATGCGGTACTCACCCCCACCGAGCCCGCAGCCGCGCCACGAGATCCCGAGCCACCGACCGCCCATGCGCCGCATCACCACCGCCGCCGCCCTCCTCGCCCTCGCCGCCACCCTCGGCGGCTGCGGCCTGGGCTGCGAGGACGTCGACCGCATCCACGCCGCGACCGCGCCCGGCTTCGGCGTCACGGCGACGGACGCCGCCGGCACCACCGCGGCCATGCTGTACGGCAGCGCGGACTACACGCAGGAGGAGACCGGGTCCATCCCGGACTTCGACGAGGTGTTCGCCGTGCTTGCCCGCAACTCCGGCGACGGCCGCAACCTCCAGTTCACCCTGGTCGGCTTCGAGACCGTCCCCGGCGACCGCATCGTGCTGGTGCTGTCCATCCCCACCCGCGCGCAGCAGGGCGACCGCTTCCGCGTGACCGGCGCCTTCGCTCCGCCGGCGCCGTGGGTGGACGAGTGGACCTTCCGCCGCGCGGTGGCCCCCGGCGACGTGGAGATCGCGTTCGCGCGCACCCGCGCCACCATCCCCAACCCGCCGTACAACTACGCCGCGGTCTACACCGCCACCCGCGCCACCGGCACCGTCCAGGTGCTCCGGCGCGAGCGCGGCCACCTGGACCTCCAGCTCGACCTCGTCGCCACCGACGCCGCCGGGCGCGGCTACCGCGTCGCGGGCACCCTGGGCGTGACCGCCGCCACGGAGGGCGAGGCCTGCTTCAGCCTGTCCTGAGGCGCGAACGAGAAAAGGTCCCCGCC
>JBEVLE010000317.1:0-18668 GCA_040509335.1 Longimicrobiaceae bacterium
TCCGGGCCGGCGGCGGCGGCGGCGGGGACGGGGCGCTGCGGCTGCGGGCCGTCGGGGCGGGTCTCGGTGCGGGGCTCGCCGGGGAGGCCGGGCGGCGACTGCTCGCGGAACAGGTCGCGGAACTGGTCCTCGCGGAAGCGGGGGAGGCGCGGCACCAGGTCCACGCGCACCACCTGGGCGTTCTCGGAGCGCTGCCACGAGTTCAGCAGCAGGTAGGTGCCGTCCGGGCTCCAGGACACGGTGCTGGCGAAGGCGTTCCCCAGGAAGCTGGCCGGGCGCGCCTCGCCCCCCGCGGTGGGGACCACGTGCACGTTGGTGAAGGGCTGCTCGCCCAGCGGCGACAGGAAGGCGATCCAGCGGCTGTCCGGCGACCACGCCATGCCGCGCTCGGAGCTGAAGGGCGGGCGGTCCAGGTAGCCGCGCGCCAGCATGCGCTCCTCGCCGGTGGCGGGGTCCACCACGCGCAGCTCGCGGCCGCCGCGCGCGAAGGCCACCCACCGGCCGTCCGGCGAGAACACGGGCGAGGCGTCGGGGCCGTCGCCGCGGGTGAGCTGCCGCTCGGCGCGGCTGGCCAGGTCGTACAGGTACAGCCGGGTGGCGCCGCCGCGCTGGGCGGCGTACACCAGGCGGCGGCTGTCGGGGGCCCACGCCACCTGCGACTCGCGCCCGGGGGTGTCGGTCACCCGCTCGGCGTCGCCGCCCTCCTTCGCCCCGGCCGCGAACACCTCGCCGCGGACCACCAGCGCCACCTTCTTGCCGTCGGGCGACAGCGCCAGCTCCTGGAAGTCCTCGGTGAAGCGGCGGCGCTCGGGATCGGGGGCGGCGGGGGTGCCGCGCAGCGTCACCGGGACCTCGGCGGCCTCGCCGGTGGCGGTGTCCATCCGCCAGATGCGGAAGTCGCGCTCGAACACCAGCGCGCGCCCGTCCGGCGAAGCGGAGGGCCAGAGCACGCGCCCGCCGCGGAAGCGGGTCACCTGCCGCGGCTCCGCGCCGGGGGCCACGCTCCACACGTTTTGCGCGCCGCCGCGGTCCGACACGAAGAACAGGGTGCGCCCGTCCGGGCCCCACATGGGCCACCCCTCGCGGGCGCCGCGGCGCGTCACCTGCTCGTAGCGTCCCCCGGCGCCGGGGCGGAGGAGCCAGAGCTCGCTCTGGTCCAGGTGGCTGCTCCCCAGGCGCCACCACTGCGCGGACGAGGTCCCGCGCGCGGCGAACGCCAGCGTGCCGTCCGGCCCCTCGGCCGAGGCGAACTCGTTGGTGTAGCGGTCGGCGCTCACCTGCATGGGGGTGCCGCCCTCCGCGCTCACCCGGTACAGGTCGTTCATCCCCCCCACGTCGCCGGCGGTGGCGGAGAAGTACACCCACCGGCCGTCGCGCGACCAGCCGTCCAGCTGGTCCAGCCCGTCGCCGAAGGTGAGGCGCCGCAGCTCGCCCCCGGCCAGGTCCAGCACGTACACGTCGCCGCCGCCGGTGCGGGTGGAAACGAAGGCCAGGCTGCGCCCGTCGGGCGAGTACAGCGGGCGCTGCTCGGTGGCGGGGTGCGACACCAGGAGCCGGGCCTCGCCGCCGCGCGCGGGCACCGTCCACACGTCGCCGCCGGACACGAAGGCGATCTCCGCCCCGTCCGGGGAGATGCCGGGCTCGGCCAGCGACGGGCGGGCGGCGGCCGGGTCCTGCGCCCCGGCCAGGGTGGACGCGTACGCGAGCGCGGCGAGCGCCGGGAGCGACGAGCGGATGCGGTGCATCATGGGGGCGTGTGGGAGGTGCCGGGGATCCGGCCCGGGAGGGGCGCGGAGGGGCGGCGCGGGGGCCGGAGGGCGTCGCCCGCACGGATGATACGCGCCGCGCCGCCGCCCGACAATCCCGCTCCCCCGCCACGATGGGGACGTCGCGGGAACCGAACTTGCGCGCCCGTCGGCGGCGGGTGTTGCCAGGCGCCCGCCCGCGTGCCAACCTGAGTGCGGACCCGCCGGAACCCCTCACCCGAGCGCATTGGAACATGGGCAGTCCCGTACGATCCCTCCTGCGCGGCCTGGCGCCGTGCCTCGCCGCCCTCCTCGCCTGGAGCTGCGCGCCCTCCGCGCCCCCGGCGTCCGCCCCGGCGGACGGCCACGCGCACGCGCACGCCGCGGCCGGAGCGCCCGACGCGCTCGCCGCCGCCGCGGTGGCGCGCTGCGGCCGGCTGGCTGGGCCGCGCAAGCAGGAGTGCTACGACGCGGAGCTGCTGGCGGTGCTGCGCGCGCAGGGGGTGCGCCCGGCCATGGAGGCGCTGGACGGCGTGACGGCCCGCGACCGCGACGCGAAGCGGAGCGCGCACGTGTACGCGCACGGCATCGGCATCGCTGCGTACGGGGGGCCGGACTCGGTGGGCGCCGTGTTCGCGCGCTGCACCCCCGAGCACCAGTCCGGGTGCTACCACGGGGTGGTGCAGGCGTACTTCGTGGACGCCCGCCGCTCCGGCGGCGAGGTGGGCGCGGCCACCGCCAACGCGCTCTGCCGCGACTACCGCGCGGAAGAGGGCAGGGCCGGCGACCGCTGGCTCCAGTTCCAGTGCGCGCACGGCATGGGGCACGGGCTGGTGATGTTCCACGGCCACGACCTCCCCGCGGCGCTCGCCGGGTGCGACCTGCTGGAATCCCCCTTCGAGCGGGAAACCTGCTACCAGGGCGCGTTCATGGAGAACGTGGTCAACGCCATCGTGCCGCACCACCCCGCCGCCGCGCTGGCGCACGGTGCCGCCGCGGGCGGCGGGCACGACGCCCACGGGGCGCACGCGGGCCACGGCGCGGGCGCGGCGCCGGCCTCGTCGTTTCGGGCCCTGGACCCCGACGACCTGCTGTACCCGTGCAGCGCCGTGGCCGAGCGCTACTGGAGCGCGTGCTACTCCATGCAGACCTCGGCCATCCTTCACCACACCGGGCAGGACGTGGCGCGCACGGCACAGGAGTGCGGCCGGGTGCCGCCGGGGATGCGGACCACCTGCTTCCTCAGCCTGGGGCGCGACATCAGCGGCATGACCACGCAGGACCGGGCCGCGGCGCGGGCGAAGTGCGCGCTGGTGGGCGAGGCGGCGGACCGGGCGTGGTGCCACGTGGGGGTGGCGACCAACATGCTCAACGTCACCGCCCGCGCCGAGGACGGGATCGCGTACTGCCGCGAGCTGCCGCCGGGCGAGGACAAGGCGCGCTGCTACGAGCACGTGGGCGGGCAGCTGCTGGTGCTCGCCGACGGGGAGCCGGCGCGGGAGGAGGCGTGCCGGGCCGCCGAGCCGGAGTACGTGGACGCGTGCCGGCGGGGTGCCAGGCTGGTGGTGGCGGGGCGGTAGGTGATTTGAACTGGGGGGTTGGGCGTGCCCCCGGCTGGCGCCGGGGTCGGGCTTCGGCTCCGTAACGCACGATAAAACTGTGCGTAACGGAGTCGAGCCCCGGCAAACTGCCGCCGGGTCTCGCCCCTTCGGGCCGTAATCCCTCACGCAAGCGCCTGCCCGTACTCAGGATCCCGCAGTTGCCCCCTCTCCCAGAATTGGGAGAGGGTGGCGGCTATAAGGCCGCCGGGTGAGGGCCCTTCGGGCCGAAATCCCTCACGCGGGGCGGGTGCTGGCGTCCGCGGGGGAGAGCTGCACGGCCTTCCGTCGATCATACGCGCAGTGCCGCAGCATCCGCGCACCGGCGACCGCCTGCGCGGCCGACGTACACCCTTGCCGGAGGAGAGGGCGATGGAGGCAGAACGGCAGCAGGAGCACCGCTGGCTGGAGCGGCTCGTGGGGGAGTGGACCTCCGAGATGGAGTCCGTCATGACCCCGGGCGACGCGCCCCAGACCATCACCGGCACGGAGAGCGTGCGCTCCCTGGGCGGCGTGTGGGTGCTGTGCGAGGGGCGGAGCGAGATGCCCGGGGGCGGCACCATGACGACGATCATGACGCTGGGCTACGACCCCGCGAAGCAGCGCGTCCTGGGCACCTTCATCGGGTCCATGTCGACGCACATGTGGGTGTACGAGGCCGAGCTGGACCCCTCGGGCGACGTGCTGACGCTGAACACCGAGGGCCCGGCCTACCCGGACGAGACCCGGACCGCGAAGTACACCGACACCATCGAGTTCCGGGGCGACGACCACCGCGTGCTGAAGTCCCGCGTCCAGGACCAGGAGGGAGCCTGGCAGGACGTGATGGAGGTGCACTACCGCCGCGCGAAGTAGCCGCGCCCGCGGTCCCCCCTCGCGAAAGGGCAGCCCCGCCGCGCGGAGCTGCCCTTGTTCGTTTCGCGGCTGCTCCGGCAGCCGCGTCCGTTTGTGGGACGGGGTTTCCCATTTCCGGACTGCGGAGCGCCGGGCGCGAGCAGCCAGGTGATTGCGGCGCAGGGTGATGCGGGGCCTCCCCCGCGGGAACGGATCTGGCCCTTCACGCGCTGGCCGCACGCTCGCCGTCCACCCCCACCGAAGCACGCAATGAAAAGGACCGATGGGATCCGCACGCGCCTCGGCGCGCTCTTCGGCGGCCTGGGGCTCGACCTCAGGCTCGGCGGACGGATGCTGGTGAAGTACCCCGGGCTCACGCTGGTGGGCGGGCTGGCGATGGCGTTCGCCATCTGGGCCGGCGCCATCGCCTTCGTGATGGTGGGGCAGTTCCTGTACCCGACGCTGCCGCTTCCCGGCGGCGAGCGCGTCGTGCAGATCCACAGCTGGGACGCCTCGGCCAGCGAGGAGGAGCAGCGCACGCTGGCCGACTTCCTGGTCTGGCGCGGCGCGCTGCGCTCCGTGACGGAGCTGGGCGCCTTCCGCGACGTCTCGCTCAACCTGATCGTCGGCCGCGACGCGGGCCCGCCCGTGAACGCCGCCGAGGTCACGGCATCGGCGTTCCGCATCGCCCCCGAGCCGCCGCTCCTGGGCCGCACCCTGGTGCCGGCGGACGAGCGGCCGGGCGCGCCGCCGGTGGTGGTGCTCGGCCACGGCGTGTGGCGGACGCGATTCGCGGGGGACCCGGGCGTGGTGGGGCGCACCGTGCAGCTGGGCGAGGCGTACGCCACCGTGGTGGGCGTGATGCCGGAGGGCTTCCGCTTCCCCGTCGCGCACGAGATGTGGACGCCGCTCCGGCCGGACGCCCTGGCGCCCGCGCCGCGCGAGGGGCCGGAGGTGACCGTCTTCGGCCGCCTCGCGCCGGGCGCCACGCTGGAGGGCGCGCAGGCGGAGCTGGCGGCCTTCGCGCGCCGCGCCGCCGCCGCCACCCCGGAGACGCACCGGCACCTGCAAGTGCACGTCACGCCGTACACCAGCTTCTTCCCGCAGAACTCGAGCGACCTGCAGGCCGGCCTGTCGATCAACGTGTTCGTGGTGATGCTCCTGGTCCTCATCTGCTCCAACGTGGCGCTGCTCGTGTTCGCGCGCGCGGCCTCGCGGGAGGGGGAGCTGGTGGTGCGGAGCGCGCTGGGCGCGAGCCGCGGGCGCATCGTGGCGCAGCTCTTCGCCGAGGCGCTGGTGCTGGGCGCGGTGGCGGCCGCGGTGGGGCTGGCCGCCGCGCAGTTCGCGCTGCGCGAGTGGGGCGTCGAGTTCCTGGAGCGCAACCTCGGGCCGCTCCCCTTCTGGTACGACGTGCGCCTGTCGCCCGCGGCCGTCCTGTACGCGGGCGGGCTCACGCTGCTGGGCGCCGCCATCGCCGGCGTGGTGCCCGCCCGCAAGATCACCCGCGGCCTGGGGGCGCGCCTCAAGCAGGGGTCGGCGGGCGGCGGCGGGGTGCGCTTCGGCGGCGTGTGGACGGCGGTGATCGTCACCCAGGTGGCGTTCACCGTGGCCTTTCCCCTCACGCTCTACGTCCAGCAGCGGGAGGCGATGCGGATCCGCTCGCAGGACGTGGGGTTCGCCGCCGGACAGTACCTGGGCGTGCGGCTGGACACGGACGCCGCGGACTCGGCCGCGCACAGCGCGCGCCTGGCGCCCGCGCTGGAGCGGCTGCGCCAGCGCGTCGCCGCGGAGCCCGGGGTGCGGGGAGTCACCTTCGTGGACCACCTGCCGCGCGATTCCCACCGCGAGCGCTGGATCGAGCTGGACGTCCCCGCCGGCGCCGCCGACCCGGTGCTGGTGAGCACCGCGTCCATCGACCCGGCGTACTTCGGCGTGCTGGAGGCGCCCGTCCTGGCGGGGCGCGCCTTCACCCCCGCCGACCTCGCCCCCGGCGCCGGCGTGGTGATCGTGGACCAGGGCTTCGTCGAGCGCTTCCTGCAGGGGCGCAGCCCCATCGGCCGGCAGGTGCGCTTTTCGGAGGAAGGCGAGCAGACCGTTGCCGCCGAGCGCCCATGGTACGAGATCGTCGGCGTGGTGAAGGAGCTCGGGATGGGCTCCGCGTTCGACCGCGAGCGCGCGGCGGGGATGTACCTGCCGGCCGTGCCGGGGAGCGCCGGGGCGGTCCACATGATCGTCCACGCGCAGGGCGACCCGCTGTCGCTCACCCCGCGCGTCCGCGAGATCGCCGCCGCGGTGGACCCGACGCTGCGCATCCCGGAGGTCCAGCGCCTGGACCAGGTCACCGACTCGGCCCTGTGGGTGCTCGGCCTGTGGCTCCGGATCACCTTCGGGCTCACGGCGATCGCGATCCTCCTTTCGCTGGCCGGCATCTACGCCGTGCTGTCGTTCACCGTAGCGCGCCGCACGCGCGAGATCGGCGTGCGCGTCGCGCTGGGCGCGTCCCGGTCCGGCGTCATCGCCGCCATCTTCCGGCGGCCGCTCACGCAGGTGGGCGCCGGCGTCGCGGTCGGCATCCTCCTCGTCGCCCTCGCCGGGCTCGTCCTCACGGACCACCGCCCCGACACCCCGCTGCGCCTGAATCCCGGCGCGCTCTCGCCGGGGCAGTACGCGCTGCTCGCGGCCTACGCGGCGCTCATGTTCGGGGTGTGCATGCTCGCCTGCGTGGTCCCCACGCGCCGGGCGCTGGGCGTGCAGCCGAGCGAAGCGCTGCGCGTGGAGTAGGGTCCCGCCCACGACGATGAACGCGGAGAGCCCCGGCGCGCCCGCGCCGGGGCTCTCTGCGGTTAGAAGCCGTTGCCGGACCCGGGATCAGGTCACCGGCAGCCAGTACGTGGCCTTGATCACGAACCGGTTGTCCCCCCGCGCCGAGAACGAGTCCCAGATGTCGTCCGGCCACACCGGCGCGCCGCTGGCCTCGTCGGCGGAGCGGTCCTGCTGCCACACCACGAACAGCGTGCTCCCCGGCCGCCACTCCCACCTCACCACCGCGTTGCTCCTCAGCGAGCGCACGTTGAAGTCGCGGAAGGGCACGGCGAACTCGCGGGCGCCGTCGCGCACGGTGTACGGCCCGGACGGCTGCGCCTGCGAGATGGTGGTGCCGCCCGTGCCGTAGCGGCGCAGCGCGTAGCTGCGGGCCGCGGGGAGCTCGCCGAAGTCGTGGTAGCGGCCGCTGGCGGCGAAGGGCTCGGCGTACAGCTCCAGCGTCAGGTCCGGGGAAAAGGTGTAGTTGAGGCGCACCTGGGTGAGGAAGGTGCGCTGCTCCAGCCCGGCGAACACGTAGCGCCGCCCGAAGGTGGCCGCCGCGGCCGGGTCGGCGAGCGAGGTGATGAACTGCCTGCCGTACGAGTAGCGCACGTAGTTGGGGTTCACCGACAGCTGCCAGCGCGGCCCGGGGCGCACCGACACGCCGCCGGAAACGCGGTAGGTGGGGTCGCCCTCCTCGTTCTGGCCGTAGTAGACGCGCGCGTTCCAGCGCGTGGGGCGGCCGAAGGGGGTGATCACCTGGCCGATGGTGGCCCAGCTCGAGGGGCTGCCCATCAGCGGGCCGCCGCGGGTGAGGTCGTCGCTCTGCGAGCGCGGCGTGTAGAAGGTGGTGAAGTACGCCTCCCAGTAGTTGAGGAAGGTGCCTTCCAGGTCCAGGTACACGTCGCCGGCCGTGCGCACCCCGCCGTAGTTCCACCCTGCGGACGGGCTCACGTACGCCGCCCACCGGCGGAGCACCGTGCCGGGAGTCGTTTCCCGGTAGCGGAGCTGCCCGTACAGGCCCAGGTCGTCGGAGGTGGAAAGGCTGCCCGCGTCGTTGAGCTCGAAGCCCGGGGACTCGGCCACGGCGCCCGCGGTCCACAGCCAGTGCCTGCCGCTGTTGCGCGCGACCTCCAGGAAGCCGTTGTAGCCGGAAAGCGAGGTGCGCGACGGGTCCAGCTCCACGTAGTCGGCGTCCGGCCGCTGGAAGTAGCGGGCGCTGGAGCGCTGCAGGCGCAGGATGGCGGTGGAGTCGCCCTCCACGTGGCTGAAGCCGACGGCCCCGCCGATGGTGTACTCGCCGCGGCGGAAGCGCAGGTTCCAGTCGGCGCCGCCGGTGACCGCCTGGCGGTTGAGCAGCCCGGCGAGCGCGCTCCCGCCCTGCAGGTCGCGGCGGACGCCGGTGAGGATGAGGCCCGCGGTGGACGCGTCGGCCCCGAACTCCTGCTGCATGCGCACCACCCCGAAGCCGGAGCGCGGGGTGACGCGGACCCGCCCGAACTCGCCCGTCGCCGGGTCGAAGGTGCGGGCGCTCTCCTCGTCGGTGAGGGCGGCGAGCGCGCCCAGCGAGGTGCCGGACGCCAGGCGCCCGGTGACCTTCGCGGCGCCCAGGATGGTGCTGGTGGAGGGGAGGTCGTTGTAGCGGTCGCCGTCCAGCAGGTCGCCCCGCGGCGCCGCCCCGATGCGCCGCGAGTAGAAGTAGCTGGGCCCGTTCCCCTGGAGGAGCTGGCTCCCCTCGATGAAGAAGGGGCGCTTCTCGGAAAAGAACGACTCGAAGGCACTGAGGTTGACCTCGGCTGGGTCGGCCTCCACCTGGCCGAAGTCGGGGTTGACGGTGGCCTCCAGCGTCAGGTTGGGGCCCAGCCCCACCTTGAGGTCCGCGCCGGCGCGGGTGGTGAAGGTGCTGCCGTCGTCGAAGGGGTTCCCCGGACCGGGCTCGGCGGTGAGGGTGGCGCCGCTGGCCACGTAGGGGAGCACCTCCAGCCGGCGGGCGGGGCGGATCCCCGCGATCCCCACCAGCTCGCCCATGCGCGACGACCACCCCTTTTCCTTGCTGGGGACGGGGATCCAGAACACGTCCTCCTGGGTGGCCGGGTTCCAGCGGTCGATGTTGAGCCCCCACACCTGCTCGGACAGGGCGGTGAAGCGCAGCTGCGAGAAGGGGATGCGCATCTCCGCGGTCCACCCCAGCGAGTCGCGCTGCGCCCGGGCCTCCCACACGGGGTCGAAGGACATGTCGATGTCCGTCTCGTCGTCGCGGGGGTGGTAGAAGTCCATGCGCGTCCCCGCGGCGCTCACCCCGAAGGAGTACGCGGTGCGGCGGTCGCGGTAGGTGTCCAGCGAGATCCACACGTGCTCCGCCTGCGAGGTGTTGTCGCGGCGGCTCACCGGCGCCTGGATCCTGGACGGGTCGCGCGAGAACATCCGCAGCCCCACGTACAGCGCGTCGGAGTCGTACAGGAAGCGCACCTCGGTGCGCTCGGTGGGGGCCGCGCCCTCGTCCGGCTGCTTCTGGAGGAAGTCGTCCAGCACGGGCGCGGCCTGCCAGGCGGCGTCGTCCACCCGGCCGTCCAGCACGGGCGGGGCGCCCTCCAGGCGCACGGCGCGGACCTGCTTGCGCGCCGTCGGCTGCTGCGTGGCCGCGGGGGTCTGCGCCCACGCCTCGGGGGCGGCGGCGAGGAGGGGGAGGGCGAAGAAAAGGGAGGCGCGGCTCGGCCGCATGTGGAGCTCCTGGATGCGTGTGTGATGGGTGATGGAGTGCGTGAAGCGGGTGCCGCGGGCGGGGCGTCTACCAGCGGGCGCCCCTGGGGACGGTGAAGCGCGAGATCAGCTCGGCCTCCCATTCCAGGCGCCGCGCGGGCTCCACCGAGCCGCCGGCGTAGCTGCGGCGGAGGCGCCCGTCGGGGCCGGCCTCCACGCGCACCCGCTGCCGGAAGCCGCCGTGCGACTCGTCCAGGACCAGGAAGCCGCCGGGACGGACCCGGATGACGCCCCCCTCGTCCGCGTCCACGCCCTGCGCCTCCAGGGTGGCGCGGCGCCCGCTCTCCGTGTCGCTCCAGGAGAGCGCGGTGGTGGAGGAGCGGGTCCGCGGCAGGGTGTCCGCGGCGGCCGTGGCGGGCGCGGCGGAGCCGCCGCGCGGCCGGCGAGCGAGGACCCGCTCGCGCTCCGTCGACGAGGAGATCTCCGCCGCGGCGACGATGAAGTCCTCGCTCACCGCCTCGGTGACCAGCCCGCGGTCGGCGAGGGCGAGGAGGACGGCGGCGCGGTCGCTGCTGGAGGCGATCTCCCGGGCGGCGTGAATGACGAGCCGGGTGCGGGACAGCTCCACCTCCGGGCGGCGGACCACGGCCAGCAGGAGCTCGCGCCGGTCGCCGCCGGACGGGATCTCCTCGAGCGCCTTGAACCAGGCGTCGCGGGCGGCCGCGTTGCCGATCCCGAAGCGCTCCAGGAAGGCGTGGAGGACGCGGCTCCGGTCGCCGCCGGACTCGATCCCGCCCAGCGAGTTCAGCAGGAACAGGCGGTTCTCCGTGGAGAGCGGGTGGCGCTCCATCAGCTCCAGCAGGACCCCGACGCGGTCCCCGGACGACTGCAGGACGAGCGTGTTGAGGATCACCTCGTGCAGCACGGGCTGGCTGCCGCCGGCGTGCGCCGCGACCGCCTTCAGGACGGCGGCCCGGTCGCCGCTGGACTCCAGGCTGCGCGCTTCCACCACGGTGCGGCGCAGGATTTCCTCGTCCGCGGCGCCGCTCCCGAGCGCGGCCACCAGCTCCGCGGTCCTGTCGCCGGAGCTGCGCGCGGCGGCGGTGGACGACACGGGCTCGGACGCCTGGAAGTACTCGGCGAGTGCGCCGGCGAGCCAGCGGCGGGCCTCGGCGTCCCACGGGTGGGCGCGGCCGTTGACGGTGAACGACCGCAGCACCCCGTCTCCCACGCGGACCATCTCCATGCGCCGCCGGTCGGCGGCGTCGTACAGCTCGATCATGAAGCGGCCGCCCCGCCCCAGCTGGGCCACGTCGGTGTGGTCCTCTGTGTAATTCACCCGGCGGAAGGCCTCCAGGCGGCCGCCGCACCCGCGCTGGTTGTGCCACGTCGCCGTGCGGCGCCCGTCGCTGCCGACCTCCTCGTGGTGGGAGGAGCTGCTCGTGACGGGGCAGCGCTCGGGCGTGGCGGACGGGATAGAAGTCTCGGCAGACGCGGCGCTCCCGTCCAGGGGTGCGGCGCTCCCGGGGAGCGCGACGGCGGTCGGGACGGGGTCGCCGGGCTCCGCGGGCGTCCCGGGATTCGCCGGGGCGGCGCGCCCCGCGGGGACCGGCTCCGGCGGGGCGGCCTCGCCGAGCGACACGGGGCTGAGCGCCGCCAGCAGCCCCACCGCCAGCGACGCGGCCAGGAGCACGGGGACGGCGAAGCGGCGCGACACGGGGCCGCGCGGGCGCTCCTCGGCGAGCACCGCCAGCAGCCGCACGCGGATCTGGGCGGGGCGCGCCATGGCGACCGCCGCGGCGTGCGCGGCGCGGGGCGCGCGGAGGGTGCGCGCGACCTCCAGCAGGTGGCCGGCGTAGTCGGACGGGCGGGAGCCGGCGCGCAGCACCTGGTCGTCGCAGGCGTGCTCGCTCTCGGCGCGGAGGCGGGCGGCGGCGGCCCACACCAGCGGGTTGAACCAGTACAGCGCGCGCGCCGTTTCCACGGCCAGCAGCACGGCCCAGTCGCCGCGGCGCACGTGCGCCAGCTCGTGCAGCAGCACCGCGCGCAGCCGCGCCGCGGGCCACGCCTCCGCGCCGGCGGGGAGGAGGATGCGCGGGCGGAGCAGCCCCCAGGTCACGGGCATGTCCGCCTCGCCGCCCCGCAGCAGCAGCACGGACCGCCGCACCCCCGCCTCCGCCCGCAGCCGCTCCAGCAGCTCGGCCAGCGGCCCGTCCATCTCCCAGCGGGCGCGGCCGGCCTGGCCGTGCGTCCGCAGCACGCCCACCAGCAGCGAGCCCAGCCCCAGCGCGGCCCCCGCCGCCCACACCCCGAGGAGCACCAGCGGCCAGCCCAGCGCGAACGCGCCGTGGTGCACCCCGGCCACGGCGTTCTCCTCCGCCCACGCCGCTTCCGCGACGGCTTCGCCGGCCGCGGCCCGCGCGACCACGGCGGCCTCGCCGGAGGCGTCGAGGTTCGGGTCGGGATCGGGCCAGGGGTCGGAGTCCGGGTCGGCGGCCACCTCCACGGTGAAGGGGACCTCCACCTCGGGGAACTCGGGCGTTTCCAGCCCCCACGCGTCCAGGGCGGCGGCCAGGGCACGCGCGGCCCGCGGGAGCGGCACCTCCAGCGCCGGCAGGAGCGCCGGGAGCAGGGGGAGCGCCAGGAGGCCGGCGAAGGCGAGCGCCCACACCAGGTGCCGCGCGGCGGCGGAGGCGCGGCGCAGCAGCAGCGCCGCGGCGCCCGCGGCGAGGAGGAGGACGGAGCCGCGCAGCGCGGCGCGGAGCAGGGCGTCCAGCCAGGCGCCGTCGGAAAGCGCGGACGCGACGAAGATCAGCTCCATCATCAGCGGCCTCCGCTGCGCGCCTGGTCGATGAGGCCGGCGAGCTCGTCGAGCTCGCGGTCGGAGAGCTGCGTGGAGGGGCTGTCCAGGAGCGCCGCGACCGCGCGCGCCGGCGACCCCCCGAAGAAGGTGCGCACCAGCCGCTGCATGGCGCCCTCGCGGGCCTCGTCGCGCGGCACGGTGGGGGAGTACAGGTAGCGCGGCCCGTCCTGCCGGTACGTCAGGTGTCCCTTGTCCTGGAGCTTGCGCAGCATGGCCCGCACGGCGGAGTAGCTGGGCGGATCGGGGAGGTCCGCCAGCACCTCGGCCACGGTGGCCTCGCCGCGGCGGTAGACGACGTCCATGATCTGCCGCTCGCGGCGCGCGAGGTCGGAAGCAGGGGTGGAGTAGGGCATCGGCGGGCGGGGTGGAGGGTGCTACAAAAACAGCATGGTGCTACCAGAGTAGCACTCGCCCCCTTCGCGGTCAAGAAAAATCTTTTTCGGCGGCGGAAAGGCCCCCCGGGAAACGACGAAGCCCCTTCCGCCGGACGGGGAGGGGCTCGCGGGCCGGCCGGACGAGCGCGGTCCTACTCCCGCCGGCCGGGCGGCCCGCGGTGCGGGTCGCGCAGCTTCTTCCGCTTCCTGCCCGGCTTCGCCACGGGCGTGGGCGGCAGCGCCCGGACCCGGCGGTACTGCCGGAGGAGCAGGACCCAGAAGATCCACACGCCCACCATCGCCACCGCAGCCAGGACGGGGAACCGGCCGCGGGAGACCCAGATCATGGCGGTGTTGATCACCTGCGCGGCCAGGATCACCCCGCCGAAGGTGAGCAGCCGCCTCTGGCGCCGCAGCGCCTGTTCCCGCGTGCCGGCGTGTCGTGTGGGAATGGCCATGCCGGAAAGATGGCGCGGCGCCGCGGGGCGGGGCAAGGTGCGGCGACCCCCCTCCCCCGGCCCCCTCCCCCGCAAGGGGGGAGGGGGAGAACGACTCGGCGGAGGCGAGTATCGGTGCGTGGGGCTACCCCTCACCCCCCGGCCCCCTCTCCCACAAGGGGAGAGGGGGAGCACGACACGACGCATTCGAGGGTTCAGGAAGCCCTCCCCCAGAATTGGGGGAGGGTGGCGAGCCTCAAGCGAGCCGGGTGGGGGCCCCCGCGGACGCCAGCGCGAAGCCGCGTGAGGGATTACGGCCCGAAGGGGCGAGACCCGGCGGCCGTTTGCCGGGGCTCGACTCCGTTACGCACGGTTGTTTCGTGCGTTACGGAGCCGAAGCCCGACCCCGGCGCCAGCCGGGGGCACGCCCAACCCCGCAGTTCAAAGCCGTCCTGGAAAACGCGAAGGGGACCGGATCGCTCCGGTCCCCTTCTACCTGCACGAGCTCTGCAATCCCGTCAGTTCTCGCCGCCGTACACCGGGGCACCCGCGTCGGCGGCCTCGGCCACCCAGTTGTTCACGGTGCGCCGCAGCGTCTGCATGCGGTTGTTGGACTCGGTCTGGTAGGTGCGGTTGGCGAGGAGCACCGCCCAGGTGCCGCGGTCCGGGTCGATCCAGATGGAGGTGCCCGTGTAGCCGGTGTGCCCGTAGGCGTTGGGGGAGATGCGCAGCCCCGCGGCCCCGCCGCCGCCCCGGTTGGGCGACTCCCACCCCAGGGCGCGCGTCCCCACCTGGCGCCGCGCGAACAGGCGCACCGTTTCCGGCTTCAGCACCCGCACCCCCTCCAGCTCGCCCTCGTTGGCCAGCATGGCGGCGAAGCGGGCCAGGTCGTGCGCGGTGGAAAAGAGCCCCGCGTTGCCGGCGATGCCGCCCAGCTGCCGGGCGATGGGGTCGTGGACCTTGCCCTGGAAGGCGTCGCCCTGGCTGCGCGCCGTGGAGGCGCACCAGGGGCAGCCCACGCCCGCCTGGTAAGTGGTGAAGCGCATGCGGAGGGGCCCGTACACGCGGCGGTCCAGCAGCCGGTAGATGGGCTCCCGGGCGGCCCGCTCGGCCGCGGCGTACAGCACCACGAAGCCGATGTCCGAGTACTCCACCCGCGCGCCCGGCGCCGACGCCAGCGGCGTGCGCACCGCGCGCCCCAGCGCCTCGTCCGGCGTGCGGCCCCACAGCTCCGCCCAGGCGGGGAGCCCGGAGGTGTGCGTGAGCAGCATCCGCATGGTCACCGCCTCCCTGCCGCCGCCGGTGAACTCCGGCAGGTAGCGCGACACGGGGGCGTCCAGCTCCACCCTGCCGTCCTCCACCAGCAGCATCAGTGCCGTGGTCGTGGCGACCACCTTGGTGAGCGAGGCCAGGTCGTACACGGTGCGGTCCGGGTCCACCGGGACGTCCTCGGCGGTCCAGCCGGTGGTGCCGATGCCCCGCTCGATCACCACCTGGCCCTTGCGGCCCACGGCGAGCGCGGCCCCGGGGAAGGCGCCGCGGCGCACCTCGTCGGCGATGGCGGCTTCGGCGTGGATCAGCGAGGTCAGGCTGAGGCCGGCTGCGGTGGCGCTGGCCAGCTCGTGGTCGGAGTCCAGCACCGCCACGTCGGCGCGGGGAGCGGCGGCGGCCGGGCGGGTGACCGAGTCGGAAGGGACGGCGGCGGGGACGGCCGTGCCGTGGGCGGCGTGCAGGGACGCCGCCGCGGAAAGGAGCAGCGGGAAGAGCATCGGGGACCGTGTGCTACGGGGAACGACCAGGCGTGATTGCGGGCGGTATGCACAAGCTGCCGTGCGCCCGCGGCCGTGTCAACGACAAAAAACGGGCCCCGTGGAGGGGCCCGGAGAGAAGGTTTTATCGATGAACGACTTGCGCTGTTTGGCGCATTGGGGACGCGGTGGTTTCCCCTTGCGGAACGCGGTGCCGACGCGCGAGTTGCAACGTCACGCCGCACCCGAGCGGAGCTCTTCCAGCTCCGCCCAGCGGGCGTACAGCGCGTCCACCCGCTCGCGGGCTTCGCGGACGGGGGCGGTGGCGCGCGCCACCGCCTCGGGGGGCTCGGAGTAGAGCGCGGGGTCGGCCAGGCGGGCGCCCAGCTCCTCCTTGCGGGCCTCGGCCTCCAGGATGGCCTCCTCCATCCCCCCCAGCTCCTTCTGCTCCTTGTAGGACAGCTTGCGAGCGGCGTCCTTTCGTTCCGGCCGGCCGGGCTGCGCCGCGGACTTGCGCTCGGCGGGGCGCTGGGCGGCCTCCTCGGCCTCGCGCTGGGCGCGGAGGCGGCGGTACAGGTCGTAGCTCCCGGCGTGGCGCCGCAGCCGCCCCTCGCCCTCGAAGGCGATGAGGCCGGTGGCGACCTTGTCCAGGAAGAAGCGGTCGTGCGTCACCAGGAGCACGCACCCGGGGTAGTCGGCCAGCACGGATTCCAGCACCTGGAGGGTGACCAGGTCCAGGTCGTTGGTGGGCTCGTCCAGCACCAGCAGGTTGGCGTCCTGGAGGAGGAGCCGCGCCAGGAGCACGCGGTTGCGCTCGCCGCCGGAGAGCGAGCGCACCACCTGGCGCTGCTGCTCGGGGGTGAACAGGAACGTTTCCAGGTAGCTGCGCAGGTGGGTGCGCTTTCCGCCCACCGTGACCCAGTCCTGGCTCCCCACGCTCTCGTACACGGTGGCGGCGGGGTCCAGGTCCTCGCGCCGCTGGTCGAAGTAGGCGATGCGGGTGTTCTTGCCCGTTTCCACCTCGCCGGAGTCGGGCGCTTCCAGCCCCATGATGATGCGCAGCAGCGTGGTCTTGCCGGCGCCGTTGGGGCCGATGATGCCGATTCGCTCCCCGGCCTGGAGGATGGTGCTGAAGTCGCGCACCAGGACGCGCTCGCCGTAGCGCTTGGAGACGCCGTGCAGGTTGAGCACGGTGCGCCCCAGGTGGGGCACCACGCCGGTGTTCATCTCCACCGTGTCGCGCGCGGGGAGCCGCTTGTCCGCCTGCTCCTTCTGGATGTCGCCCAGGCGGTTGATGCGGGCCTGCTGCTTGCCGGTGCGCGCGGAGGGGGAGCGCTTCACCCAGGCGAGCTCCTGCGCGATCAGCTTGCGGCGCTTGTCCTCCTCGGTGGACAGGCGCTCCATGCGCTCGGCGCGGGCCTCCAGGTACTCGGTGTAGCCGCCGGGGTACGGGGTCAGCTCGCCGACGGACACCTCGATCATCCGGGTGACCACGCGGTCCAGGAAGTAGCGGTCGTGGGTGATGAGCATCACCGCGCCGGGGTACCCCTGGAGGTGCTCTTCCAGCCAGGCGGTGGTGTCGGCGTCCAGGTGGTTGGTGGGCTCGTCCAGCAGGAGCAGCTCGGGCTCCTGGAGGAGGACGCGGGCCAGGGCGACGCGCTTGCGCTCGCCGCCGCTCAGCCCTTCCACGGGGCGCTCCCAGCGCTCCACCCCCAGCCGGGTGAGGATGGCTTCCATGCGGTGCTCGTAGTCCCACCCGCCCAGCGTCTCGATGCGCCCGGCCACCTCGCCCTGGCGGGCCAGGAGGCGGTCCACGTCGCCCTCGCCGCGGGCCAGCCTGCCGGCGACCTCGTGGTACTCGGCGATGGCGTCCTGCAGGCCGGGCTTGCCGGCCGCCACGGCGCGCAGGATGGTGTCGCCCTCGGCGAACTCGGGCTCCTGGGCCAGGTAGCCCACGCGGGCGTCGCGGCGGAAGGCGAGGGTGCCCCCCTCGTGCCCGTCGATGCCGGCGACGATGCGGAAGAGCGTGCTCTTGCCGGAGCCGTTGACGCCGATGAAGCCCACCTTCTCGCCCTCGTCCACGGCGAAGGCGACGCCGTCGAAGACGACGCGCGGGCCGAAGCTCTTGTGCAGGTCCTGCACGGTAAGTACTGGAGTAGCCATAGACCCGGAATATCGAAGCAACGCCGGGGCGGAGCAAGGACGCGAGCGGAGGCGGAGACGAATGGAGAGCGGCGAGCTGGCGGCAATCTGGGTGAAGCGGGCGCACCGCGGGGTGATGGACCCGGCGGACGCGGCGGAATTGGTGGCGGGGCGGGGGATCGTGGGCAACGCGGACCAGGGGCGCCGCCGCCAGGTGACGCTGCTGGAGGAGGAGGCGTGGGCCGGGCTGATGGCGCGGCTGGGCGGGAGCGCGCCGCCCTCGGCGCGGCGCGCGAACCTGCTCCTGCGCGGGGTGCGCCTGGAGGCCACGCGGGGGCGCGTGCTGCGCATCGGCGGGTGCCGGGTGCGGATCGCGGGCGAGACCAGGCCGTGCGAGCGGATGGAGGAGGTGCTGCCGGGGCTCAGGGCTGCGATGTACCCGGCGTGGGGCGGCGGCGCCTTCGCGGAGGTGCTGGACTCGGGGACGATCCGGGTGGGCGACGCGGCGGAGTGGGAGGCGTGACGCTGCCGGGGGGCGGAGCGTCTGGATTCCCGTCCGCCCGTGGCGCGGACTCCCGTCGCCGCGTACCATCCTCGACACGGCGCCTACTCCTACCCTCCCGGCCCCCTCCCGACATGCATCGCCACACCATCCCGCTCGCCGCCGCGGCCGCCGCGCTCGCCCTGCTTTCCGCCTGCGCGGCCGCGACCACGCAGCCCGCCCGCGAGTCGCTCTACCTGTCTTCCCGGCCGGCGCCGCGCGAGAACTGCCGACCCGCGCCCGTTCCCTCGCGGCTCCCCGCGCTCTCCGAGCTGGCCGACTCCGCGGCGCTGGTGGCGGAGATCGGCCGCTTCGCCGAGCAGCACGGCTTTTCCGCAGGGCGCGACACCACGTTCACGCTGTTCAGCGTGGGCTTCACCCGCGAAGGGCGGGTGGAGCGCGTGCGGGGGATCGAGTGGTGGATGCCGGAGGGCACGGTGGACCCGCTCGCGGCGATCGTGGGGCGGCACCTGAAGCCGCAGGCGGGAGGCGGGAGCGTCCGCCTGCGCATCCGCCCGGACGCCCGGCCGCAGGTGAGGGTGGGCCGCTCGCAGGTGTGCATGCCCGCGTCCGGCCAGAGCTTCCACGTGACCGCCCCCGCGATCAACCCGCTTTCCAAGCCCCAGCCCATCCTCCTCCGCATCCGCGTTTCCGTGGACGGCCGGGTGATCGGGTCGCAGATCCTGCGCAGCTCCGGGGAGGAGGAGCTGGACCGCTGGGTGCGGAGCCTGGTGGACCGCTACCAGTACGCCCCCGGGCTGGTGGACGGGCTCCCCACGGACATGGAATACGAGCAGACCATCCGGATCCAGGCGCGCGCGCCCACCCGGGGAGTCGTCACGCCCGGCAGGTGAGCGGGAGGGGGCGGGGACCGCGCGGTCCCC
>JBEVLE010000318.1:0-4037 GCA_040509335.1 Longimicrobiaceae bacterium
GGCGGGGACCTCCATCCGAAGGGGAAGCTACGCCGTGGGCGCCTGGATCGTCCCGGGCGGCGCGGCGGTCATCATCTCGTCACCAGAGTCTCGGACCGCCAGGATGCGCCCCGACTGGAACGAGAAGCGTGCCACCTCTCGCGTCCAGCGGACAAAGGTCTCGCGTGGGTAGTCCGCGACGAGTACGGTTCGCCTCACTTTCAGCAGCGCCTCGCTCAGGCTCTGCCGCCCGCGCCGGTCGTCGGGATACATGCCGTTCTCCTCGGTCCCGGCCCCCTGCTCCCGCGTGTCCTTCTCTTCAGGGCCCGCCTCGTCTAGCGTTTCCACGAGCGTCCACCACGGGTCGTCGCGGGTCAGCACGCCGCGCAGCAGGCGCGTGGCCTCGGCCGGGTAGCCCACCAGTGACGCCAGCAGCAGCCCCACTACCTGGAACTCGCCTGGATTTCGGACCGTGCCCCGGAAGCGATCCAGGTCGACCCCGCGCTGCTGCACACGGAGGAAGCGGTAGACGTTGGTGAAGCGCTTGAGCGCCCGTGGAGAGGCAATCAACGGGTGCAGCTCCCGGATGAAGTCGCGCTCGCGGGCCTCAACCGTGAGTCCCTGCGGGTTTGGCGGCAGTACCGGCGCGTTCCCCGGAAGCGCTGCGCCCGTCTCCTGCTCCATGTCGGTCGTCTCGTCCTCTCCGTCCCCCTCCTCTTCTTCCTCGCGGTTCACGGCCGTGGACTCGCTCCGCGGCGCGGCGTCAGCGCCCTCTCCCGCCGTTTCCGGCAGCCTTGCGTCACGGCCGTCCGGTGCCCGCGCGTCTTCGCCGACGGGGAGCAGCGCCTCCACCAGGCTCCCGAACCCGGCGGGCTCCATGGGACGGAGGGTGAAAGGGATCTGGAATATCTTCTCCAGATAGTTCTGAGGCGTGGTGCTCCACTCGGCCTCCGTCTTGACACGGTTCTCGCGCCGCTCTCCGCTGCGGCCGCGTAGCGCGGCGTAGTGGTCCTCCAGCGAGAGAAGGAGCCAGCGCGAGTCCACGCCCACCACCACGACGAAGAGCGGAAAGGCAAGGAGCAGGTGAACCGCCTGGAGGACTTCCACGACGCGGTCTTCCGGACAGCGGTCCAGATCGTCGATGTAGAGGATGATGCGGTCGACCTGCGGGAGGGGTGGAGTGCTGATGCCGTCGCCCTGACCGGCGGCCGTGTCCGGCGCCTGCCGCCGATCTTCCGCGGACTCCGACAGCAGCCGGCTGAGCTGCTCGAAGTCGTTGCGGATCAGGTTGACGATCCCGAGGCGCTGGCGATACTCGGCGGAGGCGTGCCGCTCCAGGATGAAACGCTGGAGACGGCGGCCGGCGCGCAGGTCCTCAATTTCCCGGGTCAGCACGTCCACGCGAGCCTGGGCATCGCTCTCGCGCTCCTCCAGACGCACGAGGTCGCGCTGGATTGCCTGCTCCTCATGACGCTGCTCCGAATCGCGCTGCCGTTGGAGCCGGGTGCCCACATCCTCCAGCCAGGCGATGGCGCGTGAGACGTGCCTGGCGGCGGGCGCGACCGCTGCGGAGAGACCCGCGATCAACGCCGCGGCGCGGGCGGCTCCACGCGCCGCCCCCGTCCAGAGGCTGGAGTGCTCGACGACCCACATGGCGCCTCCTGCGACGGCGGCGAAGATGGGGATGCCGAGCATCAGGAAGCGAGGCTCGCGGACCAGTGTGCGCCCGATCGCCACGAGCCGCCCCGCGAGTGACCCGAGATTTCGGGCCTGCCTGCCCGCGGTCTGGACCTGTGCCTGCGCTTCGGAGAGGCCCAGCCGGTCCCTGGCGGCGCGGAGCTTTTCCTTCACCTCGTTGTCAGCAGAGAGGGCGGCGACCGCCGCATCGAACGCCGTTTCCGCCGTGGCGGCCAGGCTCTTCCGCTTCTGCTCGCGCTGCTCCCGGATCGCGTCGATCCGCGCTTCCGCATCCTTGCGCTCGTCGACGGCCTCGGCGAGCACCCCGCGGCTATCCTGCAGCTGCTCGAAGAGTTGCTTCCTGACGTCCTCGCGCGGCTCCCAGCGCTTCGGCTGCACCGACAGCTCCTCGAAAACGCTCGCCGCGAGGCTCGCCCAGAGGTCGGTGTCCATGTAGTGCCAGGCGTTGAACACGACCTGCACCACGCGGGAGCAGTAGAACGCCGGATTCCTCGCCCCGAGGTCATCGATCTCCTTCCGCATCAGCTCCATGAAGAAGCTCTTCCCCGTCCCCCAGTCGCCGAAGAGCCCCACGGCCAGCGGCGGCTGGGTCTGGCGCGCGGCGAGCACCTCGCAGAGGGCAGTGACGTCCTTCATCACGTCCAGACGGTCGTCCGTCCGCGAGACGGTGCGCCGGGGGTCCACCCCGAGACCGTCGGTCATGAATCCCGCGTAGACAGCCACATCCGCGCCGGGAGGTAGTTCCGTGCCCAGCAGCAGGCGCCGCCATGCTTCGTTGCTCTCGTCCAGGCGGCGCGATTCGAGCGAGTCGAGGAACACGCGCCGCAGCTCCGCGGGGTCGAGGCCATACTCCGCCAGCAAGGGCGCCGCCGACAGCGGTCCGGGAAGGAGCAGTATCGCCAGGACGTGTCGGGCTGAGACCCGTGTGTCGGTACCGGTGTCGACGCTCGCGCGTATTGTGGCCGCCGCCCCCAGGATGCGGCTGATCCAGGGCTCGGGCGACGGCGCGGGAAGCACACCCAGGGGTCCTGGTTTCAGCCGGTACTCTTGGAGGAGAGGTGTGAGCCTGCCGTCCGCGTTCGGCTGGGCGGCAGCACTTCGAATCCGTTCGGCAAGGGCCAGTGCGGAGACCGACCCGTACCTCCGATGGTGGGCCAGCAGGAGGAAGGCCACAAAGAGCATGTCGGGCGTGGGCTCCGGCCGCCTGTCCCGCCATGCGATCTGCTGTGCGTAGGACACGCCGGCAAGCGCATGGATGCTCGCCGTCTCGTCCCCGGTGGTGAGCTGCTGGAGGTCGGGGCCTTCCGCCTCGCGGAGGATGTCCGTGACGCCCTCCTGCCTCGCTTCCCGCAGTGACTCGCTGCGTGAAGTGATCGGAGCCGCTTCCAGCGCCGTGGCGACCTGGGGAGGGTTCCACACCGCCTGGAGATCGACGTCGTAGAAGTCGATCTCCTTCCCCGGCGACTGCTCCTCCAGTTTGCGGCGGATGTGCAGCAGCCGCCGGTCGACGTCGACAGGCAGGTCACGCCCTATGGACGTGTAGTCGCGAAGATGTGAGGAAAACGCTTTCGCGATCTGGCGCTTGCGGGCGAGGGAAGCGACCCGCTCGAACTGATCCGGAAAGAGCAGGTGGAGCAGGATGTTCCGGATGTTTCTGTTCGCCGCCTTCGGGATGTCGTCGACGACCATTGCAGCATCCCATGGAGTGTGGTCGGTCGTCAGAACGGCCGCGCGCTTCAGGATGATGACGGTCTCGATCAATGCGTCCAGCTCGCGGTCACGCTGGGTGTTGAACGCCGTCCCGGCGCTCCCGATCCCAGCCAGCACGCTCTCCCCGAGGTAGGGATGGTCGGTGTCGTGGAACCCGGTGCCGGACCAGTTCCACACGCTCGTGACGAGCTCACGCTTACGTTGCGCGGAGAGCAGCTTTCGGGGGAACAGAAACTGGAGCCAGAGCATCTCCGCGGCGAGCTGGACCACGTCCGGATGCTGGTCGTCCATCTGACGCTTGAACTTCGCTTCGAAATCGCCGGGGCCTTGCTGCGGCCGGCCCGTGAAGGCGGAACGGAGGGCGACCAGATTGTCCATCCGCCACAGGAGCGGCGCGGGGAGGAAGATCGAGCGGCCCTCAACCAGGGATCGCGTCCTCCATTCGGAAGCGGCGGTGTAGATCGCTTCGGCTTCTTTGCGTCGAGCCATGCGGGGGAGCGCGGACAGGGGTGGAAGTGGAATGCGCAATGGCCAGAATAGCGCGGCCCATGCAGTCTCGCCACGATCGGCGGCACGGCGTGTTCGGGAGCCCTCCCCCTGAAAAGCGGTCGCGAAAAGCAGCAGTCCCCGCCGGGCGCGCGCCCGGCGGG
>JBEVLE010000319.1:0-6166 GCA_040509335.1 Longimicrobiaceae bacterium
CGTGCCGAAGCGGCCCAGCGCCCACAGGCCGAACGCCAGCAGGGTGAGCGCGGCGAGCAGCGCCGTCACCGCGCCGGTCCCGGCCTGCCGGCCGAGCACCCACGCGAGCCAGACCACGGTCGCGAGCAGCGGAAAGGCGAGCGCCTGCCGCAGCGTCACCATCCACGCACCGGGCCTCGGCAGCCGGCGGCGCACGCGCGGCGCCCAGGCGACGAGCGCGAGCGGCCACACCAGGCCGAGGCCCAGCGCGGTGAAGACGACGACGGCGCTCGCCGCCCCGCCGGCGATCCCGTACGCGACCGCGGCGGCGAGGAACGGCGCGGAGCAGGGCGTCGCGAGCGCGGTGACGAGGACCCCGCTCAGGAACGCCTCGGCGGCCGGCGGCGTGCGCCCCGCGGCTGCCGAGAGCGTGCCGCCCAGCGGCGCGAGCTCGAAGACACCGGCCATGTTGAGCGCGGCGGCGAACACGAGCAGCGCGAGCGCGCCCACCATGGCGGGGCTCTGGAGCTGGTAGCCCCACCCGACCTCGGCGCCGGCCGCGCGCAGGGCGAGCAGCACCCCCACCAGCGCCCACATCGACGCGAGCACGCCCGCGGCGAAGAGCAGCGCGTGGCGCCGCGCGGTCCGTGCGTCGTGCGCCGCCGCCTCGGCGACGCCGAGCGCCTTGATCGACAGCACGGGGAGGACGCACGGCATCAGGTTGAGAAGCGTGCCGCCGAGGAGCGCGAGCAGTCCGGCGGTCGCGAGCGCGAGCCACCCGCCGGCGTCGAGGGACGCGCCCGTGGGCCCGCCGGCCGGCGCGAGCTGCGCCACGGCCACCACCGGCGCATCCACCTCGACCGCGAAGCCCTCGTCGCCGCTGCCTCCACCCGCGAGCGCGAGCACGCCCGTCAGCCGGCTCGGGGTCCCGCCGGCGTACGCCGAGCGCGCGAGCCGGAGCTCCAGCGCGTCGCCGTCCACCCGCACCACGGCCGGCGCGGCGTGGTCGATGACGCCGGCCGAGTCCACGAAGAACCGCACGCGCGGCGTGCCGCCGCCCGCGAGCAGCCCCGACCCGCCGGGCGGGTGGACGCGGAGCACGATCGCGCCCGAATCCACCGCCGCGCGGAACCCCCAGTCGGCGCGGCGCACCGGGACGCGCGCGTCCTCGGCCGCGAACGCGCGGGCGGCGGCGGTGTCGGCCTCCGGGGCCGCTCCCACCGGCAGCGTCAGCGCGAGGCCCACCTCGTCGGCGATGCACTCCACCCTGCACACCACCCAGGTGACGGTGCCGGCGAGCGTCGCGCTCGACCCGACGCGCGCGTTGCGCGGGACGTGGACGGCGCCGAGCAGGTGCACCTCGCGCTCGTAGCCGTAGCTGGCGAGCGGGGGCGACGCGATCAGCTCCGGCGTCGGCCAGCGGAGGGGGGCCGCCGTGAACCCCGCGGGGAGCCGCCATTCCACGGAGGGCGGGCTCCCCACGTCGCCCGCGTGCCGCCAGTACGCGTGCCACCCGGGCTCCGGGCGGAGCCGGATCGCGACGGCCGCCGTCTCGCCCGGAACGAGCACGCGCGCGGCGCTCCGCAGCTCGACCTCCACGGGCCGGCCGGCGGTCGCGGGCGCGACGGCGGCCGCCGGCTGGAAAACCGACTGGGCACCTGCCGCCGGTGTCCCGGCGACGGCGAGCGCGCCGACCAGCGCGCACAGGACCGGGAGGAGCGTCCCCGGTGTGATGCGCTCTTTCATGCTGCAGATCTTCATGGATTGAATACTACGTCGTGTAGTAACAAAGGGCGGACAGGAGCCTTGCCGCCGCGGGCATCCTGCAGGTGCTGCTAGCGGCGCGTCGGGACGAGCGAGGGCGCGGTCTCGCGAAGCCGGGCGCGCAGCTCGGAGCTCAGGTCGGAGCTGTGGTAGCTCCACAGGAAAAGCGACGTCCACAGCAGCGCCGCGGCGGCCAGCGTCCGGCGCGCCGTGGCGAGCCATGCGCGGCGCGGGTCGGGCCGGTAGTCCATCAGCCGGCGGACGCGCTCCTCGACGCTGGGGCGGGTCCGGACCAGGGGGTGGGCATGGATCCAGCGGCCGCCCGGCTGGCGGGGGAGCGCTCGCTGCAGGCGCCACACCTGCACCAGCGAAGCGGCGACCAGCAGCGGGTCCCGCACCGCTTCCACCACGCGCTCGTCGCAGGAAAGCTCGCGCCGGAAGACCATCCTGGGCCAGACGACGGACCGGAAGGTCCAGAGCAGGGCGAGCACCGCCGCGGCGAGCAGGCCGGCGTGCGCAAAGCTGAAGCGCGGCTCCAGCTGGAAGAACATCACGTACAGCGCGGCGGCCTGCAGGAGCACCACGAGGGCGCCGGTGGGGACAAGGCTGCCCAGCCAGGCGCGCAGGTTGTCTCGCTGCCGCACGTGGACGAGCTCGTGCACCAGCACGGCGCGAAGCTCGTCCGTCCCCAGCGAGCGGATCAGGGCGGGTGCCAGGAAGACGGCGGGCCGGAAGCACCCCGTGGTGAATGCCAGCGGGCCCTCGTCCGCGTGCCGGTGCAGCGGCGGCAGGTGTTTCAGCCCGACCCGCGCTCCGGCCTCGCGGTACAGGTCGTACAGCCCGGAGAACTCGTCGGGCCCGTAGACCGGGGACCGGCGGCGCAGGCGCCGGTCGGCGACGCAGTGGGCCCGGATCCGCGCGACCGCGGCCGCGAAAAGGAGCAGCGTGAGGGCGCGGGCCACGTCCACGGGCGCGGCGCAGGTGCCCGGGATGGCCAGCAGGGCCTCCACGCCCCAGAGGAGCTTGGAGTACGGCGCAAAGAGCCACTCAAACATCGGGATCCGCTCGCCTCCGCTTTTCCTCGATCGCCTTCGCCAGCGCCTCGACCGCCGCTTCGTCGCCCACCAGGTCGACGAACTGGCTCATGGCGGGGGCGGTGAAGTCCTCCAGGAGCTCGCTCAGCACCGTGCCGACGGTGCGGCGGGTGAATTCCTCCTTGCTCGCGGCGGGCGTGTACACGTACGCCGCGCCGTCCTTCTGCTTTTCCAGCAGGCCCTTGTCCGCCAGGCGCGACATCACCGTCATGACCGTCGTGTACGCGACCTCCCGGTCCGCCGCGGCGAGCCGCTCGTGGACGTCGTGGACGGTGGCCCGGCCGCGCGCCCAGATCGCCTCCATGACGTCCGTCTCGAGGTCGCCGAGGATCTTGCGCAGCCCCTTCTTCCGCGGATCGAAAGTGAAATGGTATCGGTTCAGGTCCATGGAATCAGGAGGGCGATGAGTCGTTACGACAGCGTGTAGTACAATTAGTGGCGTCGCGGCGTCCCGTCAAGAGGCACGTCGCGGTTCCGCCGGGGAGGGACGCGCGGGGCCGGCCGCCGTCACCCCATTCCGCGGGAGTCACGCAAAGAGTTTAACCGTTGCGCATATGAACCGACATATCTAGTTTCAGATCCCCTCCGCGGTCTCCCTTTCCGGGCAGCGTTCCGGTGACCGGCCGGCCCGGTCGACCGGCGCCATCTCACATTGCCGGGCGTGGTTACACCGAGTTCCAGGGATCGGCGGGACCCCCTCCTACCGTACATCGCCGGCAGGGTACGGGCGGGCGCACGGGCCACGTGCCACATCAACGATTGCCGTCAATCATGAGCCACGATCGCACGGGCGGAGCAGGGAAGCTTGCCGGACAGCTTTCGTCCGCGAAGAGGCAGGCGCTCCTGCAGAAGATCCTGCGGGAGCGGGGCACGGCGGCCCAGGAAGGGATCCCGCGCCGTGCCTCCGACGGTCCCGCCCCCCTGTCGTTCGCGCAGCAGCCGCAGTGGCTGGTGGACCCGCTGGAGCCGGGGAGCGCCCCCAACAACCTGCCCATAGCGCTGCGCCAGCGCGGCGCGCTGGACACGGCGGCGCTGCGGGCGGCCGTGGACGCGCTGGTACGGCGGCACGAGACCCTGCGCACCACCTTCGCGGAGCGCGACGGCGAGCCGGTGCAGGTCATCCACCCGCCCGCCCCCGTTCCGCTGGCGGAGCTGGAGCTGCGGGACCTGCCGGAGGCGGAGCGGGAGCCGCAGGCGGCGCGGCTGGCGGCCGAGGAGTCGCTGCGGCCCTTCGACCTGGAAGCAGGGCCGCTGCTGCGGAGCACGCTGCTGCGCCTGGGCGACGAGGACCACGTCCTGCTCTTCACGCTTCACCACATCGTCAGCGACGGCTGGAGCCGGGGCGTGCTGGTGCGCGAGGTCTCCGCCCTGTACGGCGCCTACATCCGGGGCGAGGAGCCGCGGCTCCCCGAGCTGCCGGTGCAGTACGCCGACTACGCCGTGTGGCAGCGCGGCTGGCTCAGCGGCAGGACGCTGCAGGACCACATCGGCTTCTGGAAGGAGCGCCTGGCCGGCGCGCCGCCGCTGCTGGAGATCCCGGTCGACCGTCCGCGCGTCGTGGGGCAGGGCCTGCTCGCGGGGAAGCACCACTTCCTGGTTCCCGCCGGGGTCGCGCACGAGCTCCGCGAGCTGTCGCAGCGGGAAGGGGCGACGCTGTTCATGACGCTGCTTGCCGGGTGGCAGGCGCTGCTGGCCCGGTACTCCGGTCAGGACGACGTGGTGGTGGGCACCCCCATCGCGGGGCGCAGCCGGCGCGAGGTGGAGGGGCTGATCGGCTTCTTCGTCAACACGCTGGCGCTGCGGGCGGACCTGGGCGGCGATCCCACCCTGGCCGAGCTGGTGAGGGCGACGCGGGAAACGGCGCTTCGCGCGTTCGACCACCAGGAGCTGCCCTTCGAGCGGCTGGTGGAGGAACTGTCGGTGGAGCGCAGCCTGACGCACGCCCCGGTCTTCCAGGTCGCCTTCGCGGTGAACCAGTACGGAGAGAACGGCGAGCGGCTGGAGCTGGGGGAGCTCGTGCTCGAGCCGTTCGGCGGCGGCGAGCGCGCCGCCAAGTTCGACCTGGACCTGTCCTTCGCGGATGGCGGGGGCGCGCTGGGCGGGGCGCTCAACTACCGGCTGGCGCTGTTCGAGGCGGCGACGATCGAGCGGATGGCGGGGCACCTGGAGACCGTGCTGGAAGCGATGGCCGCCGATCCGGGGCGGCGCCTCTCGGAGCTGTCGCTGCTGCGGGCGGGCGAGCGCGCGGAGCTGCTGGCCGCCTCGCGCGCGGAGCCCCTGGAACACACCGCCGCGTGCCTGCACGAGCTGTTCTCGGCGCAGGCCGCGCGCACGCCGGACGCCCCCGCGGTCTCCTGGGGCGGCGAGGCGGTGAGCTACGCCGAGCTGGAGCGGCGCTCCAACCGGCTGGCGCACCACCTCCTCCGCCGCGGCGTGCGGCCGGAGACCCGCGTGGGCGTCTGCCTGGAGCGCGGGCCGGAGATGGTCGTCGCCACGCTGGGCGTGCTCAAGGCGGGCGGCGCCTACGTGCCGCTGGACCCCGCCTACCCCGCCGAGCGCCTGGCGTACACCCTGGCCGACTCCGGCGCGGTGCTGCTGGTGTCGCAGGACGGGCTCGCGGACGCGCTCCCGGACTTCGCGGGCGAGGTCGTCCGCCTGGACACCGCCCGCGCGGCGATCGCCGCCCAGGCGGAGGACGCGCCGGGAAGCGGCGCCGGCGTCCGGAACGCGGCGTACGTCATCTACACTTCCGGCTCCACCGGCAGGCCCAAGGGCGTGGTCGTGGAGCACGCCAGCCTGGCGCACACGCTGCTCGCCACGCGCGACACCTTCGCCTTCGCCGCGGGCGACGTGTTCCCGGGGATGGCAAGCTACGCCTTCGACATCTGGACGTTCGAGGTGTTCGCGCCCCTGCTCGCCGGCGGCCGGGTGCGGCTTCTCCCGCCGGAAACGGTGCGCGACGTGGAGCGCCTGGTGGGGGAGCTGGCGGCGACCGACGCGGTGCACGCGGTGCCGGCGCTGATGCGCGAGATCGTGGCGCGGGTGCAGGCCGGGCCGGGGACGCTGCCGCGCATGCGCGCGGTGTTCATCGGCGGCGACGCCATCGCGCCCGACCTGCTGGAGCGGACGCGAACCGCCTTCCCGGCTGCGCAGGTGTGGGCGATGTACGGGCCCACCGAGAACACCATGATCAGCTCGGCCACGCCGCTGCGGCGCGGGACGACGTACGGCTGGCAGATGGTGGGGCGGCCGCTGCCGGGCGTGGGGATGCACGTGGTGGACGCCGCCGGGAACCTGCTCCCGGCGGGGGTGCCGGGCGAGCTGTGCCT
>JBEVLE010000320.1:0-3475 GCA_040509335.1 Longimicrobiaceae bacterium
CGGCCGGCGCCGCGGCTTGGGGCTTCTGGGCCTGCCCGGCTGGCGTTGTCGCGGAGACCGGGGCGGCGGATTCGCGCCCGGAGCCTGCGGACGGCGAAGCGGTGGCGGTGTCCGTGGGCGTGCCCGGCTCCGGCTCCCGGACCCCCGGCACGGGCGATTCCCGCCGCGCGACCTGGCCGCGCGCGGCGCCATCGCTCCCGGCCGGGCGCTCGCCGGCGCGGCCGACCGCCAGCCAGGCCGCCAGCGCCAGCCCCACGCACGCGAGCAGCAGCCCGGCGGCGAGACGGGGCACGCGCGGCGCGCGGCGACCCGCAGGGCGCGAAGCGGACGGCGGGACGGCCAGCACCTCCGGGGCGTAGTGCACCGTGGGCGTGTCGGCGTGGGCCGGGTCCCCCGACGGCGGCGCGGGCAGCGGCTCCGGCGCGAGCTTCTCCGGCGGTGGCGCGGGGGGCGCAGCGGCGGCGAGCGAAGCCTCCGCGGGCGGCAGCTCGGGCTCGTCCGTCCAGGCGGGCACCGCCACGGCGGACGCGCGGTCGCGGGGCTCCGCGGGGGGCTCGGCGGCGGCGAGGGCCTCCGCGAAGGCGCCCGCGGTGGGGAAGCGGTCGGCGGGGTCCTCGGCGAGGGCGCGGTGGATCGCCTCGGCCACGTCCGGCGGCACCTCGGGGTTGCGCTCGCGCAGCGGGACGGGGGCGGGCTGCTCCCCCGCGGGTGCATGGAGGCGGTTGCCGGGGAAGGGGCGCTCCCGCGTCAGCAGCTCGTAGCCGATCACCCCCAGGCTGAACACGTCGGACGCGGGGGACACCCGCAGCTCGCCGCGCAGCTGCTCGGGCGAGGCGTAGGCGGGCGACAGCAGCATCCCCCCTGCGCGGGTGAGCTGGGTGGCCTCGTCCGCGATCGCGGGCCGCGCGATGCCGAAGTCCAGCACGCACACGCGGAAGCGACCCGGCCGGTCGCGCCGCGCCAGGAAGATGTTCCCCGGCTTGATGTCGCGGTGCACCAGCCCGGCGCGGTGCCCGGCGTCCACCCCCCACGCGGCGTCGCGCAGCAGCCGCAGCGCGACCCGCACGGGAAGGGTGGCGGGGCGCGCCAGCCGGTGGGCCAGGTCCTCGCCCTGTAGCAGTTCCATGACGAAGAACTCCAGCCCCAGCACCGGGTCGGTCCCGAAGTCGTACACCGTGACCACGTTGGGATGGTGCAGGCTGGCGGCGGCCCGCGCCTCGCGGCGGAAGCGCTTCTGCACCTCGTCGCGGGTCTCGGGGTTGGTGGCCGAGAAGGTGGTGACCTTGACGGCGACGGTGCGCCCCAGCCGCTCGTCGACGGCACGGTACACGGCCGCGAAGCCGCCCCGCCCGATGACCTCCTCGATGCGGTAGCGGTCGCACAGGGTCCGGCCGGCGAGCAGCCCCTCGAATCCCGGCATGGCGTTCGGAGTTGCGGGTGCGGGTGCCACGTGGAGCACGCCCGACCTCCGCAAGATGTGATCCGGTGGGGACCTGCGCCCGCGCCGCCCGGCGGGATGGCTGGCCGCGGCCGCGCGCGCTAGCTTGCGCCGGACCCCGCTCACCCGAACCCCGGCCCCGCGCCCGCCATGCCGCTCCCTGCCTCCCCCGTCCGCCCCACGCCCTTCCGGCGCCGTGCCCTGCCGGCGGCGCCCGCCGCGGAGCGCTGACCGTGGACGCACTGGTGCTGGGCGGCGGCGTGGTGGGGCTGTCGACGGCGATCCGCCTGCGCGAGGCGGGGCTGCGGGTGCGGATCTGGGCCGCGGACGCGCCGGAGGACACCGTTTCGGCGGTGGCGGGGGCGTTCTGGTACCCGTACCGCGCCTACCCCGCCGAGCGGGTGGACGCCTGGGGGCGGCGGACCTTCGAGGTGCTGGAGGTGCTGGCGGCGACGCGGGGGACGGGGGTGCGGATGCTTCCCGCGCTGGAGCTGTGGCGCGCCCCCATGGCCGATCCGTCGTGGACGGGCGCGGTCCCCGGCTTCCGCCACGCCCGCCCGGACGAGCTGCCGCCGGGGTTCGCGGACGCCTACGCCTTCACCGTCCCCACCGCGGACATGCCGGCGTACCTGTGCTGGCTGGCGGGGCGCTTCCGCGCGCTGGGTGGGGAGTGGGAGCGGCGCCGGGTGGCGTCGCTGGCGGAGGCGCGCGAGGCGTGCCCGCGGGTGGTGAACTGCACCGGGCTGGGGGCGCGCACGCTGGCGGGGGACGCGGAGGTGTTCCCCATCCGCGGGCAGGTGGTGCGGGTGGAGAACCCCGGCGTCGAAAGGATCCTGCTGGACGAGGAGCACCCGGAGGGGATCGTCTACGTCATCCCTCGGAGCGAGCGGGAGTGCGTGCTGGGCGGCACCGCGGACGACCACGCGTGGGACGCCACCCCGGACCCGCGGGTGGCGCGCCGCATCCTCCGGCTGTGCGCGGAGCTGGAGCCGCGTCTGGCGGACGCCCGCGTCATCGAGCACCGGGTGGGGCTGCGCCCGGGGCGGCCGGCGGTGCGGCTGGAGGCGGAGGACTTCCCGGACGGCTCGCGCGTGGTGCACTGCTACGGCCACGGCGGGTCGGGGCTGACGCTGAGCTGGGGGTGCGCGGAGGAGGCGGCGGCGCTCGCGGCGCGGGAATGACGAGTGAGGGAGCGCGAAAGTGCGGAACGGCCTGCCCGGCGCACCGGCCCGCGTGAGGGATTTCGGCCCGGCGGGGCGAGACCGCGCGGCTGTTTGCGCGGGCTCGACTCCGTTACGCACGGTTGTTTCGTGCGTTACGGAGCCGAAGCCCGACCCCGGCGCCAGCCGGGGGCACGCCCAACCCCGCCGTACAGCTTCCGTCAAGCGAAGCGGC
Source organism: Longimicrobiaceae bacterium (assembly GCA_040509335.1). Classification (GTDB taxonomy): domain Bacteria; phylum Gemmatimonadota; class Gemmatimonadetes; order Longimicrobiales; family Longimicrobiaceae; genus JAFAYN01. The sequence continues at coordinate 2,834 of JBEVLE010000320.1, forward strand.
GCGCGTCCAGAACCTCGCCGTTGCCCATCCCCGACACGGCCTCGCGGTAGGCGAGCGCCACCGTGTCCGCGGGGAGGCCGCCGGAGGGATCCATGCCCATTGCGGTGAGCGTCTCGGACACCCAGGGCGGGCTGACCACGTTGACGCGGATGCCGCGGGGGGCCTCCAGCGCGGCGGCGCGCGCGAACCCCTCCAGGCCGGCGTTGACCAGGCTGATGGCGGCGCTCCCGGGCATGGGCTCCTGGGCCAGCACGCCGCTGGTGAGGGTGAAGGAGCCGCCGTCGGCGACGTGCTCCAGCCCAAGCCGCACCAGGTTGACCTGGCCCATGAGCTTGTGCCCCAGGCTGAAGCGGAAGTCCTCCTCGGACAGCTGCTCCAGTGGGCGGAAGGCGCCCGTTCCCGCCGCGGACACCACTGCGTCCACCCGGCCCACCTGCTCGAACAGGCGGCGGATGGAGTCCGGCGCGGCGATGTCCACCCGCAGCTCGCCGCTGGAGCCGCCGACCGCGACGACCTCGTGCTCGGCGGAAAGCAGCCGCACCACCGCGCCGCCGATGGTGCCCGTGCCGCCGACGACCAGGACCTTCATCGCTCCCTCCCCGTTTCGCGTGTGAGCGGCGCCCGGCCGCGCGTGCGTGCGCG
>JBEVLE010000321.1:0-4811 GCA_040509335.1 Longimicrobiaceae bacterium
GGGAGAACCCCGGGCCCTCGGTGCTCTGGCCAGCCGGCTCTTACGGCTTGCGGACGGTCTCCAGCTCCAGGACGATCTGCACGTCGTTGCCCACCACCAGGCCGCCCGCCTCGGTGGCGCGGCTCCAGGTCAGGCCGTACTGCGTACGGTCCAGCGAGGTGGTGGCGTTGAAGGCCATGCGGTCGCGGCCGTCCGGGCCGCGCACGGGACCCACCTTTTCCACGTCCAGCGTGATCGGGCGCGTGACGCCGCGCATGGTGAGCGTCCCGTCCAGCTTGAAGGCGTCGCCGCGCGCCTCGCGCAGCCGGCCCGTCGTGAAGGTGATCTCCGGGTACTTTTCCGCCTCGAAAAAGTCCGCGCTGCGCAGGTGGTTGTCGCGGCGGTCGTTGTCCGTGTCGATGCTGGCGGTCTTGATCGTCGCGCGCGCCCGCGATGCGGCCGGGTTCTGCGGGTCGTACGAGATGGTGCCGCTGAAGTCGCGGAACCGCCCGGTCACCGTGCTGATCCCCAGGTGCTTGACCTTGAAGAGCACCTGCGAGTGGCTGGGGTCGATCTCGTACTCCGCGGCGGCCGCCGCCGGGCGGGCCTGGGCGGTGCCCTCGCGGGCGGTCCCCGTCCACGCGGGGGCGGCGCCCATCCCGAGAGCGAGAGCGGTGAGCAGCAGCGTACGGCGGGTCTTCATTCGGCGTCGTCCCTGGTGTCTGTAGTTTTGCTTCGCTGTGCGGATCGGAGCACGCTGATACCGCGCCCCGCCGCTCCAGGGTCCGCAGGCGCTACGCGCCCGCCTCGCCGTCCCATCGCCAGCAGGCCGGCTCCCACCCCTCGCCCTCCACCACCACGGCGGCGCGGTAGCCCGGCGCGGGGTCCGGGAGCCCGCGGAGCGACCAGCGCTCCGCCTGCCGGGGATCGCGGGAGGCAAGCAGCCGCGCGGGCTCGCCGGGCGCCAGCGACACGTCGAACACGTGCAGCGGAAAGGAGAGCCCCTCGCCCACGGCCTTGATGTACGCTTCCTTGCGCGTCCAGCAGTTGAAGAACGCGTCGTCGCGGATCTGCTCGGGGAGCGCGCGGAACGCCGCCACCTCCGCCTGCGAGAAGAAGCGCTCCGCGATCTTCAGCCCGTCCTCCATGCGGCGGACCTCTTCCACGTCCACGCCCAGTTCCCTGCCGCGCGCCAGGGCGTACAGCGCCATCTCCCCCGAGTGGGACACGTTGAAGCGGATCCCGTGCGCCGCGAGCTCGCCGTCCAGCACGGGCTTGCCGTGCGACCCGTACCGGAACGCCACGCCGCGCGGATCCGTTGCCAGGTAGCGGCCCAGCAGCGCGCGGAGCACGCCCCGGGCGACGGTGAAGCGCCGCCGGTCCCGCTCGAAGCGGAAGCGCTCCGCCCGCGCGCGCTCGTCGGGCGCGAGGAGCGCGGCGTGGCGCCGGACCGCGTCCTCCGGCGGGTCCAGCGGCGCCGCCCACACGTGGACCCCGTCGTCCGCCAGGCGGAGGAGCCGCGGCGGCGCTCCCCACGCCTCCCCCGCCGCGCTCACGTGCGCTGCAGCTCGCCGACGCGCCGGAGTACCCCGTGTAGGTCCTGCGCCAGGTCCCGCAGGAGCATCGCCTGCGCCGTGTGGATGAAGAAGTGGTCCCCCGGCATCATGCGCACGGCGAACTCCGCGCGCGTGTGCCGGCGCCACGCCTCCATGTCCTCGCGGCTCGCCTTGGGGTCGCCGAGCCCGCCCACCGCCGTGATCGGCACGTCCAGCGGCTCCTCCTGCTCGTGCACGTACGTCTCGTGGATCGCCGCGTCGGCGCGCATGAGCGGGATCAGCAGGTGCATCAGCTCCTCGTTCCGCAGGATCTCGTCGGGGGTGCCGTTGAGCCTGCGCATCTCCGCGATCAGCTCCTCGTCCGCCAGGTCGTGGATCGGCGGGTCCGGGTCCGGGAGGTGGGGAGCGGGGCACGCCGCGGCGAAGATGTGCGCCGGCTGCCGCATCCCGCGCCGCCGCAGCTCCCGCGTGAGCTCGAAGCTCACCAGCGCCCCGTTGCTGTAGCCGAAGAAGGCGAACGGCAGCTCCGAGTAAGGCTCCAGCACCCCGGCGAGCGTGCGCACCAGCGGAGCCAGCCGGTCGAAGGCCGGCTCGCGCAGGCGACTCTCGCGCCCCGGCAGCTGCACCGGGCACACGTCCACCTCCGGCGGCAGGCTCTGCTGCCACGTCCGGAACACCGACGCTCCGCCGGCCGCGTACGGAAAGCAGAACAGTCGCAGGCGCGCACCCGGGTTGGGCGGGCGCCGGAGGATCCAGGGATCAGCGGCGGGCGGACGGTTCATCTGTGCTTCGCGGGAGTGCGTGGGGAGCGTGAAGACCCCGGCGGGGAGCGATTCCCCCGCCGGGGTTGTCTGCGCGACGCAGGTCCGGGGACCGCCGGGGGATCAGCCCAGGCCGGCCGCCTGCATCTTCTCGCGGAGGCTCTTGGGCCGCATGTCGGTCCAGACCTCCTTGATGTGGGCGAGGCACACGTCCTTGAGCCCCTGCACGCCCACCTCGTTCCAGCCCAGCGGCAGCTCCTTGTGCGCCGGCCAGATCGAGTACTGCTCCTCGTGGTTGACCACCACCTTGTAGATCGTGGTATCTTCCTTTTCGTCCCTGCTGCTCATGCTGGCTCCTTCTGATGGTGATGAGTGGACCGGACCGGGAACGATCCCTGCGGAGACGGCTCTCCGCGCCAGGTCCCGGATCTCGCCCCCCGTGAAGGGGCGGCCGGGTCCGGGAAACCGCAGACGAACGGGCGCCGGGACCGGCCACCCGGCCCGACGGCATCCGCGAAGTCCTTGATCTGGAAGGGCGGAGGTATTAGATAACTGCTGTCGCGGACGCACAGGCGCCCGCGTGTTCGACCTTCCGTGGCCCTTCCCGAGCTGTCAAAGACCCGCCCAGTTCCCGTTTGGGAACAAAATACCGAGCCGCAGTCCTTCCGTCCACCCGCGGCGCGCAGACCAGAATAGGCAAACGGCACTTCGAACGCAACCCCTGACGGGAAAGATGTGCCAGTCGGCGGGCAGGTGCCGTTTTCCGAAGCGACCGTTCGAAAAAGCTCCTGTCGGGAAACACGCTGACCGCACGTCCCGAACAGGCAAATGCCTGTGCATGAACGCCTTGGGCGGAACCGCGAGCGGAGCGCGCCCGTGCAGCGGGGAATCTCCCGGCCGTCGAAGCATCGGTCCGTCGCCGGGAACGGTCGGGTGCGGCGACACAATGGCCCGGTAATTGCTCGTTTGCCGGAAAAATCAGCCGCATCAAGCATTTGCGGACTGATCCGTCCCCTCCGGGAAGTTTTCAGAGTGAACAATCTGATACCCTCCGTGGTAACACTTCCCAGCCGGTGGCACCAAAGTCGTGCTCAAGTTATGGCGTCCACCACCGGACACTATTACTATACGTCAGCGTTACGGAACCGCCACCTTGTCCACTAACCCTCAGACTCCACGATTTCTCACGAAATCAGCCGAGGAGCCGAAATGAAGAGTACCCAGTCCAAAGCTGTTTCCCGCCGTGCTCCCCGTCCGGTGCGGGTTCCGCCGCCGCTCACCCGCGGGGACGAGAAGTTCGAGGGCTCCAGCGTCCTGACGGAGTTCGAGGGCGACTTCGGGATCCTGCTCTGGCAGTCGCTCCGCAACGTGCTCCTGTGGAGCTCGACGGATCCGGCCCGCAGGAAGGGGCTCTTCGCCTCGGGCGCGGAGGAGCGCCGCCGCGTGAAGCTGCTGTCGGCCGAGGTGGACGACGCGCTCCGCGCGCCGCTCGCCGTGGTCGCGCGGCTCCTCGCCGACCCCGCCGGCGCCGACCGTCGCCGGGTGTCCTCGGCGTGCCTCAAGATCGCGGACTGGGCGGAGAAGAGCGAAGCGCTCGCCACCGCCCTCGCGTTCACGCAGGCGGCCGCCCTGACCGGCTCCAACGACGCCCGGATCTCGTACGCGGTGGGGCGGATCGCCCGTCAGCGCGCCGAGTATCCCCGCGCCGAAACGTGGTTCCGCCGGGCGATCCTGCTCGGCCGCCAGGGCAGCGACTGGGAGTCGTACGCCATGGCGTTCGCCGGGCTCGGGAACCTGTACATCCAGCGGGGCAACTTCCCCGCCGCGCACAAGTCGCTCCTCCGGGCGTATCGCGCGGCGAAGCGGAAGGGGCTGCGGAGCGTGCAGGGGATGACCCTCCACGACCTGTTCGTGGTCGCGCTGAAGCGCATGCAGTTCCGTGACGCCGAGGAGCTGGCGGGCGCGGCGCTCAAGGCCTACGGCCCCGGGCATCCCCGCCTTCCCGCGCTCGGCCACGACGTGACGGTGTTCTGGATCAACCAGGGCTGCTACGAGCCGGCGCTGACGGTGCTCGCCGCGCTCCGCCCGCACTTCCAGCGGGCCGTGGACCAGGCGCTCGTGCTGGCGCACATGTCGGTCGCGGCGGCGGGGCTGGGCGACCGCAAGACGTACGAGGAGTCGTGGAAGGCCGCGTCGGAGCTGGTCGCGGGCCCCGGGAGCACCCGGTCCGCCAAGGTGTACCTGGCGCTGGCGGAGGGCGCCGCCATGATGCAGGACTGGGAGCTCGCCGCGGGCGTCGCCAAGCAGGCGATCATGCTGGCGGATGCGCGCGAGGAGGCCGAGGTCCGGGAGCAGGCCGAGACGCTGCTGGCCGAGGTGCAGCAGGGCCAGTCGGTGCTCGCCTCCGAGAAGGAGTCGGCGGAGCCCTGGATGGTGGGCCATGCCGACGATCTCGCGGACAGCTTCGCCCGGTCGCTGCAGATGAGCGTTGCCGCACGCTGAAGCGAAAGTGGCC
>JBEVLE010000322.1:0-8759 GCA_040509335.1 Longimicrobiaceae bacterium
CTCCGTGTGGGGGCGGGATCACGCTGGCTTCGAACAACGCACCTCCTGCGCAGCCTCCCCCGACCTCCCGGCGCAGATCGCAACGGCAACAGCCCTGACCTGCGGGAAGCCCTCCCCCAGAATTGGGGGAGGGTGGCGAGCCTAAGCGAGCGGGGTGGGGGCCCCCGCGGACGCCAGCGCCACCCCCGCGTGAGGGATTTCGGCCCGGAGGGGCGAGACCCGGCGGGGTAGTTTCCGCCGGGGCTCGACTCCGTTGAGCAGCGTTGTTTGCTGCTCTACGGAGCCGAAGCCCGACCCCGGCGCAGCCGGGGGCACGCCCGAGCCCCGTCGTTCAGTAGCAGTTGAAAGCCGTCGCCGTTCAACCGGAGCGGAAGAAACACAAATGGAACGCGTGAGCTTCTACAAGGGCCACGGCCTGGGGAACGACTACATCGCCCTGCGGCTGGCCGGCCTCCCCTTCTCGCTGACCCCGCCCGCGGTGCGCCTGCTGTGCGACCGCCACACGGGCGTCGGCTCGGACGGCGTGCTGGCGTTCGTGCCGGCGGACGCGGCGGAGTTCGGCCTCCGCATCTTCAACCCGGACGGCTCGGAGGCGGAAAAGAGCGGCAACGGGCTGCGCATCTTCGCGGCGTACCTGCTGGAGAACGGCGCGGTGCGCGCGGGAACGCCGTTCACGGTGGAAACGCCGGGCGGAGTGGTCACGCTCCTGGTCCACGGCGCCACCGACGAGGGCGTGCTGGACGTGGAGGTGGAGATGGGGACGGCCGTGTTCCGCAGCGAGGCGGTGGGGATGACGGGCCCGGACCGCGACACGGACGCGGAGGTGCTGGAGCTCCCCGCGGGCGACCGCATGGACGTGACGGCGGTGTCCATCGGCAACCCGCACTGCGTGGTGTTCGAGGACGTAGTGGACGAGGAGGACATGCGCCGGCGCGCGCCGCAGATCTCCACGCACGCGTCGTTCGCGCGCGGGACCAACGTGCAGTTCGCGCGGGTGGCGGGGGCGGGCGCGGTGGAGGCGTGGGTGTGGGAGCGCGGGGCGGGGGAAACGCTGGCCTCGGGCTCCAGCGCCTGCGCGGTGGCGGCGGCGGCGGTGCGGCGCGGGCTGGTGTCGGAGCGCGAGGTGGAGGTGCGGATGCCGGGCGGGACGCTGCACGTGACGGTGCGCGAGGACTGGGGGCTGGTGCTGCGCGGCCCGGTGGAGGGGGTGTACGGCGGCGCGCTCACGGAGGGGATGGTGCGGCGGCTGCGGGGTCTCTCGTGGCCCTAGCCAAGCGCATCATCCCCTGCCTGGACGTGCAGGGCGGCCGGGTGGTGAAGGGGATCCGCTTCGAGGGGCTGCGCGACGCGGGCGACCCGGTGGAGCAGGCGGTGCGCTACGACCGCGAGCGCGCGGACGAGCTGTGCTTCCTGGACATCACGGCGTCGCACGAGGCGCGGCCGGCGCTGCTGGACGTGATCCGGCGCACGGCGGACTCGGTGTTCATCCCGCTCACCGTGGGCGGCGGCGTGCGCTCGGTCGACGACTTCCACGCGCTGCTGGGGGCGGGTGCGGACAAGGTGTCCATGAACACGGCGGCGCTCGCCGACCCGGAGCTGATCTCGCGCGCGGCGGACCACTTCGGCTCGCAGTGCGTGGTGGCGGCGGTGGACGCGCGCCGGGTGTCCGCGCCGGGCGACGCGCCGCGCTGGGAGGTGTTCACGCACGGGGGCCGCACGCCCACGGGGATCGACGCCGTGGATTGGTCGGCGCGGGTGGTGGAACTGGGCGCGGGGGAGGTGCTGCTCACCAGCATGGACGGCGACGGGACGCGGGCGGGGTACGACCTGGAGCTGCTGCGGGCGGTGTCGGGGGCGGTGCCGGTGCCGGTGATCGCGTCCGGGGGCGCGGGGACGCTGGAGCACCTGGACCAGGCGCTCGGGGCGGGGGCGCACGCGGTGCTGGCGGCGTCCATCTTCCACTTCGGGGAGCACACCATCGAGGAGGCGCGCCGCTTCCTGGCGGAGCGGGGGCACCCGGTGCGGAGCTGAGGGTCGGGAACGGCTTTGACGTCAACGGCGGGTTCGGGCGTGCCCCCGGCTGGCGCCGGGGTCGGGCTTCGGCTCCGTAACGCACGAAACAACCGTGCGTAACGGAGTCGAGCCCCGGCAAACTGCCGCCGGGTCTCGCCCCTCCGGGCCGAAATCCCTCACGCAGATGCCGACGTAGCCTCAGGATCCAGCAGTTGCCCCCTCTCCCAGAATTGGGAGAGGGTGGCGAGCCTCAAGCGAGCCGGGTGAGGGCCTGCCGTCAGCTCCCGCCCGGCACGATCGCGTCCACCTCCGCCAGCTCCGCGTCCGTGAGCGCCCACCCCGCCGCCGCCGCGTTGCTCCGCACCTGCGCGGCGGAGGTGGCCCCCGCGATCACCGACGCCACCGCCGGCCGCGCCAGGAGCCAGGAGAACGCCAGCTCCAGCACGGTGCGCCCGCGGCTCTCCGCCCAGCCGATCAGCCCTTCCACGCGCTCCAGGTTCTCGTCCGTGAGCACGTCCGAGCGCCAGCTGCCCTCGGTGATGCGGGTGCCCTGCGGCGCCGCCCGGTCCCTGCGGTACTTGCCGGTGAGCAGCCCGCTGGCGAGCGGGAAGTAGGGGAGAAACGCGAGGCCCAGGCGCTCGCACTCGGGCAGCACCTCCGCCTCGGGCTCGCGGTGGAGCAGGCTGTACTCGTTCTGCACGCTCGCGAAGCGGGCGCCGCCGCGCGCCGCGGCCTCCGCCTCGCGGAGCTGCGCCGCCGAGAAGTTGGAGCTGCCGATCTCGCGCACCTTGCCGGCCCGGACAAGCTCTTCGAGCGCCCCCAGCGTGTCGGCGATGGGCACCTCGGGGTCCGGGCGGTGGATCTGGTACAGGTCGATGTAGTCGGTTCCCAGGCGGCGCAGGCTGTCCTCGGCGGCCCGCCGCACGTACTCCGGCCGCGCGCCGCGCCGCCGCTCGTCCATCGCGCCGCCGAACTTGGTGGCGATCACCACCTCGCCGCGCCGGGAGCCCAGGGCGCGCCCCAGGTACTCCTCGCTCAGCCCCTTGCCGTACACGTCGGCGGTGTCGAAGAACTGGATGCCGGCGTCCAGCGCCGCGCCCACCACCTGCGCCGTGGCCGCGGCGTCGATCCGCGTCCCGAAGTTGTTGCAGCCCACCCCCACGACCGACACCTCCAGCGACCCGATCTTCCGCATCCGCACCGTGGCACCTCTCGTTCCGTGATCTCCGTGTGCCCCGTGGCCGCACGCAAGCGCCACGCCGGGTTCAGGGCATCGGGGCGTCGAACCGCGCGGGATGGGTCAGCAGGAACGATAGGTCGTCGCCGCCCTGGAAGGGGCGCGGCTCCTCGCCGCGCAGGAAAAGGAGCGCTCCCGTCTCGCCGCCCAGCTCCAGCCGGCCGCCGCGCCGCCGCAGCCAGGCTCCCTCGCGCATCCCAAGCACGGGGACGTCGTTCTCCTCCAGGAACTGGGCGATGCGCTGGGCGCGCGTCTCGCCCATGTGGGTGGAGCCCGGGTCGGCGTCCAGGTAGTGCGGGTTGACCTGGAAGGGGAGCAGCGCGAACGCCTCGAACGCGTCCGGCTGCACGATGGGCATGTCGTTGGTGGTGCGCAGCGTGGGGCAGGCCATGTTGGTGCCGGCGCTGGAGCCCACGTACGCCATCTCCCCCGCCGCCACGCGCTCCCGCACCACGGGGACGAGCCCGCGGTCGCGGAGCGCCCGGAGCAGGCGGAAGCTGTTGCCGCCGCCCACGTACAGCACCTCGGCCGCGCGGACGGCGGCGAGGGGGTCGGCTTCCGCGTGAAGCCCGCGCACGCTCACCCCCAGCGGCGCCAGCGCCTCCGCGATGCGCGCCACGTAGGCGTCGTGGTCGCGCAACGCGAACGGCGCGAACAGCACGGAGCGGCGACCGTCCAGGACCTCGCGCAGCGCCTCCAGCGCGTGCTCCAGAAAGCCCCGTCCGTGCACCTGCGAATTGCTGAGCAGCAGGAGGTCGTGCGTCATCTCGTTCTCTTCCTTGAGTGGCGGCATCCTATTCGACCGCGAACCGGTACACGGTGCGCGACGAGTAGACCTCGCCCGGCCGCAGGATCGCGGAGGGAAACGCCGGCTGGTTGGGGGAGTCGGGAAAGTGCTGCGGCTCCAGGCAGAAGCCGCAGCGGCGGCCGTAGCGGACACCGCCCTTGCCGCGGTCGGTGCAGTCCAGGAAGTTGCCGGAGTAGAACTGGATCCCCGGCTCGGTGGTGTGCACCTCCAGCACGCGGCCGGACCCGGGCTCGTGGACCCATGCCGCGAGCCGCAGGCCGGCGCCGCGGAGCACGAAGTTGTGGTCGTACCCGCCCGCCCGCGCCAGCTGCGGGTGGTCGGCGCCGATGCGGGCGCCGATGGCCGTGGGCTCGCGGAAGTCGAAGGCCGTTCCCGCCACCGGGGCCGTCTCGCCGGTGGGGATCAGCGTGTCGTCCACCGGGGTGAAGGCGTCCGCCTCCAGCCGCAGCCGGTGGCCCAGGACGTCGCGCGCCGGGTCGCCGGTGAGGTTGAAGTAGCTGTGCTGCGTGAGGCCGACGGGGGTGGGCCGGTCGCTGGCGGCGTGGTAGTCCACCACCAGCTCGCCCCGCGCGGTGAGCAGGTAGGCGACGCGGGCCCGCACGGCGCCGGGGTATCCCTGGTCGCCGTCCGGGCTGTCGTGGGCCAGCGCCACGCCGATGCCCTCCGCGGTGTCCAGCGGCTCCACCCTCCAGAGCGCCCTGTGGAATCCCCCCGGGCCGCCGTGCAGGTGGTTGGGCCCGTCGTTGACGGGGAGGGCGTACTCCCGCCCGTCCAGCCGGAAGCGGCCCCCGCGGATGCGGTTTGCGTAGCGCCCGATCAGCGCCCCCAAGTACGCCCGGCCGTCCACGTACCCCCGGACGTCGTCGTAGCCAAGCACCACGTCGGCGGCGCGCCCCTCGCGGTCCGGCACGCGCAGCGCGACGATGGCGCCGCCGTAGCCGACGACGCGCGCCTCCACCCCGCCCGCGCCCCGCAGCACCCACGCGTCCACGCTCTCGCCCGTGGGGAGCCGTCCGAAGGGTACGCGCTCGACCTCCGTCCTGCCTTCCGCCATCTCGGGGACCTCCGGGGTTGGGATCGTGCCCGCCGCCTGGCCGCGGACGGTGCGCCTTCAAAAAGGAAGCCCGCGCCATCCGCCGGCAAGCTCCGGGGCCCCGATCGTGCAGACCCCCGTGGCGCCCGTGCTGGCGCGCGCGCGAGCCAGCCGGCATGTTGTCCGCCGTGTGCGGCCGGCCCTCGCGGCGGTCCGACACGGCTCACACGGATCCGAGGCCCGCACGAATGGGATCGACCCCGACGCCCGCCTCCGCGCGGACGGGCTCCGGCGCCGCGGGCGCGGACGCGCTCGCCGAAACGCCGCACCGCCGCTTCAACCCGCTCTCCGGCGAGTGGGTGCTGGTGTCGCCGCACCGGGCGCTGCGCCCCTGGCAGGGGGAGGTGGAGCGCCCCGCCGTGGAGCGCCGCCCGGAGTACGACCCCGCCTGCTACCTGTGCCCGGGGAACGAGCGGGCGGGCGGCGTGCGCAACCCGCGGTACACCGGCACCTTCGTCTTCGACAACGACTTCGCCGCGCTGAAGCCGGACGCGCCCCCGGCGGCCGTGGACGTGGACGGGCTCCTGGTGGCCCGCGCGGAGCCCGGCATCTGCCGGGTGATCTGCTTCTCGCCGCGGCACGACCTGTCGCTCCCGGGGATGGACGCGCCCGGGGTGCGCGCGGTGGTGGACCTGTGGACGGAGCAGCTCGCCGACCTGGGGAGCCGGCCCGGGATCGGCCACGTGCAGATCTTCGAGAACAAGGGCGCGGCGATGGGGGCCAGCAACCCGCACCCGCACGGGCAGATCTGGGCGCAGGAGTCGGTGCCGCTGATCCCCGCGCGCGAGGGCGAGCGGCAGGCCGCGCACTTCGCGCGGCACGGGCGCACGCTGCTGGCGGACTACCTGCGCCTGGAAACGGAGCGCGAGGAGCGCGTGGTGTGCGCCAACGACTCGTGGGTGGCGCTGGTGCCGTACTGGGCGACCTGGCCCTTCGAGACGCTGGTGCTCCCCCGCCGCCCGGTCCCCGACCTGCTGGCGCTGGACGACGCGGAGCGCGACGGGCTGGCCGACATCCTGCAGCGGCTCACCCGCCGCTACGACCACCTCTTCGAGGTGCCGTTCCCCTACTCGGCCGGGCTGCACCAGGCGCCCACCGACGGGCGGGCGCACCCGGAGTGGCACCTTCACATGCACTTCCATCCGCCGCTGCTCCGCTCGGCGACGGTGAAAAAATTCATGGTGGGATACGAGATGCTGGGCGAGCCGCAGCGCGACGTCACCCCGGAGAGCAGCGCGGCGCGGCTGCGGGACCTGCCGGAGACGCGGCCGGGGGAGGGCGCTCCATGAGGGTTCTGGTGACGGGGGGCGCGGGCTATATCGGCAGCGCCACCGTGGCGGAGCTGGTTGCCGCGGGCGACGAGGTCGTGATCTTCGACGACCTGTCGCAGGGGCACCGCGAGGCGGTGCACCCCGCCGCCGCGCTGGTGGTGGGCGACCTTGCCGACCGCGGCGCGATCGACCGCGCCCTGGCGGAGCACCGCCCGGAGGGGATCCTCCACTTCGCCTCGCGCACGCTGGTGGGCGAGTCCATGGAAAAGCCCTTTCTGTACCTGGGCGAGAACGTCAGGAACGGGCTGAACCTGCTGGAAAGCGCGGCGGAGCACGGGGTGGAGCGCTTCATCCTGTCGTCCACCGCGAACCTGTTCGGGCTCCCGGACGAGGTCCCCATCCCGGAGGACGCGCCCATCCGCCCCGGGAGCCCCTACGGCGAGTCCAAGTACCTGCTGGAGCGCATGCTCCACTGGATGGACGACCGCTTCGGGATGAGGTACGCGGCGCTCCGCTACTTCAACGCCGCGGGCGCCGTGTCCCCGGAGCTGGGCGAGGACCACGACCCGGAAACCCACCTGATCCCCCTGGTGCTCCAGGTGGCGCTGGGCCAGCGGGAAAAGGTGACCATCTTCGGCGAGGACTACGACACCCCGGACGGCACCTGCGTGCGCGACTACGTGCACGTGGCCGACCTGGCGCAGGCGCACGTGCTGGCGCTGCGCGCGCTGGACGGCGGGAGCCGCACCTACAACCTGGGCAACGGCACCGGCTTCAGCGTGCGCGAGGTGATCGAGACGGCGCGCGCCGTCACCGGCCACGCCATCCCGGTGGAGGTGGGCCCGCGGCGCCCCGGCGACCCCGCGACGCTGGTGGCGGGGAGCGGCCGCATCCGCCGCGAGCTGGGGTGGGCGCCGCGCTTCCCGGAGCTGGCGCCGATCATCGAGAGCGCCTGGGCCTGGCACCGGGCGCACCCCCACGGCTACGCGGACCGGAGCGCCACACCATGACCGGCGAGGGCGATCTCCGCTCCAACCTGCTGCGGGCGTTCGAGGCGTGCTTCGGGGGGCCGCCGGAGTGGGTGGCGCGCGCGCCGGGGCGGGTCAACCTGATCGGCGAGCACACCGACTACAACGACGGCTTCGTGCTCCCCATGGCGATCGACCGGGCGGTGTGGGTGGTGGGGCGCTCCCGCCGCGACCGCACCGTGGCGGTGTACTCGCTGTACTTCGACGCGCGGCGCGAGTTCGAGCTGGACGGCCTGGCCCGCGGCGGCGGCGGCGGCGAGTGGATCGAGTACGTGCGCGGGGTGGCGTGGGCGCTCCAGGAGCGCGGCCACGCGCTCCTGGGCTGGGAGGGCGTCACCGCCGGCGACGTGCCGGTGGGGGCGGGGCTCTCCTCCAGCGCCGCGGTGGAGATGGCGACGGCGCGCGCCTTTTACGCCTCGTCCGGCTTCGCGTGGGAGCCGCGGGAGATGGCGCTGCTGGGGCAGCGGGCGGAAAACGAGTGGGTGGGGGTGAACTCCGGGATCATGGACCAGATGATCTCGGCGTCGGGGGTGGAGGGGCACGCCCTGCTGATCGACTGCCGCTCGCTCGAGACGCGGCCGGTGCCGCTCCCGCCGGGGACCTCGGTGGTGATCCTGGACACCTCCACCCGGCGCGGGCTGGTGGGATCCGCGTACAACGAGCGCCGCGCCGCCTGCGAGGCCGCGGCGGCGTTCTTCGGGGTGCCGGCGCTGCGCGACGTGGACGTCGCCACCCTCGAAGCGCGTGCCCCCGGGATGGACCCGGTCTCGCTGCGGCGCGCCCGCCACGTGGTCACCGAGAACGCCCGTACCCTGGAGGCCGCGGAGGCCATGGCCCGCGGTGACGCCGCGGCGATGGGGCGCCTGATGAACGCGAGCCACGCCAGCCTCCGCGACGATTTCGAGGTGTCGCGCCGCGAGCTGGACGTGATCGTGGAGCTGGCCCGGGGCCGCGACGGGTGCCACGGGGCGCGCATGACCGGCGCCGGCTTCGGCGGGTGCGCGGTGGCGCTGGTGGAGACGGAGGCAGTGGACGGCTTCGTGCGCGAGGTGGCCGCCGGCTACCAGGCCGCCACCCGGCTGCACCCCAAGGTGTACGTGTGCGCCGCCTCCGCGGGGGCGAGCCTGGAGCGCCTGGACGGCGCGCCGGGGACGGGCGGGGCGCAACCCTGAAGGTACCCTGGACAGGGTCCTGAACGTGGGCCTGGCCTTCCGCGCCCCGGCACGATAACATATTCCGCGACCGCGCCCTTCCGGCGCGGATTCTCCGGCCGGCCCGTACCTCACGCCACCGCCGGAGCCGGCGCCCG
>JBEVLE010000323.1:0-4628 GCA_040509335.1 Longimicrobiaceae bacterium
CCGCGGCCCGCGGGCCCGCCGCCGCCACGGGCTCCGCCCGCCGCAGCGCGCCCGCCGTGGTGACGACGCCCGCGCCCAGCATCAGCACGAGCGCGGCGCAGGCGAGCGCGTAGCGGTGCGTGGACGGCGCGGAGCGCCCCAGGCGCAGCGCCATCCGCAGGGCGAGCCCGAGGACCGCGCACTGCCAGAGCGAGTGGACGAGCGCCCAGCCGAGCGCCCGGAGGAGCACGCCGCCCGCCGCCGCGTCACCCATCGCCGTTCTCGCGGCGCTCCAGCTCGGCGAGGATGCCGCGGATGCGGTCCATCTCCTCGCGGGTGGCGGCCCGGGGCGCCAGCGCCTGCATCACCAGGCTGTGCGTGGATCCGCCGAAGGCCCGGTCCACCAGGTCCGCCACCAGCTGCCGCTGCGTCGCCTCGGGGGGTACCGCGGCGGCGTAGACGTGTGTGCGGCTGCTCTCGTCGCGGATCACCAAGCCCTTGACGTGCATGATCTGGAGGAGCTTGAGGACGGTGGTGTAACCCGTCTCGCTCCCGCTTCCCAGGCTCTCGAAGATCTCCCGGACGGTGCTGGGACCCCGCTCCCACAGCACGCGGAGCAGGCGGAGCTCTCCCTCGGTGGGCAGCGGCGGCTGGCGCGGCATGGCGGGCGGTTGCGGGTGGCTGCGAAGGGCGCGGACGCGACCCCTCGGCACGCAGTATATACGAAAGAGTTCGTGCGCGGAAGAGCGCCGGTCGCCCGACCGTGCAGACAGTGTGGGGACGCGGTCTCTGTTGACATTTACGAACAAGTTCGTAAGTTGGATCTACGAACTGATTCGTAGTGATGGCTCACCGTCTCCAGCCCGAGGAACCCGCGCATGGCACGACACGCTCCCCTGCTCCTCGCCGCGCTCGCCCTGGCGGGCTGCGCCCCCCGCGCAACGGGGGACCCGGCCGCCGAAGTGCGCCTCGCCGACGACGTGTCGGTGCGCCGGATCGCCCCGGGGCTGTGGGTCCACACCACGGTCGGCACGGTCGGCGGGAGCGAGGTGCCGGCCAACGGCATGCTGCTGGAGACGGAGGGCGGGAGCCTGCTGGTGGACACCGGGTGGGACGAGCGGCAGGGCCGGCTTCTGATGGACTGGGCGGCGGGCACGCTCGGGCGGCCGGTGCGGCGCGCCGTGGTCACCCACTCGCACCGGGACCGCACGGGCGGGGCGATGGCGCTGCGGCGGGCGGGCGTTCCCGTGTCGGGGCTCGCGGCCACGGCGCGCCTGTCGGGCGCGGACGCGGGGATCGGCGCCATCGCCGGCCTGGAGTCGGCGCCCGCGGCGCTGGAGGGGGCGGAGGTCTTCTTCCCGGGCGCCGGCCACACGCCGGACAACGTGGTGGTGTACTTTCCGCGGCAGCGGGTGCTCTTCGGCGGGTGCCTGGTGAAGGCGGACACCGCGACCACCGTGGGCAACGTGGCGGACGCGGACGTCCCCGGGTGGCCGGGCGCCCTGGCGCGCGTGCGCCAGCGCTACCCCGCCATGGCGACGGTGGTGCCGGGGCACGGCGCGGTGAGCGGGCCCGGCGCGCTGCGCGTCACCGAGACGGTGGTCCGGGAGAAGGGGCCCGCCGCGCTGGAAGCGCTCCGGCGGGGAAGCCGCCGGTGAGCGCCGGGCGCGCGCTCGCCTGCCGGACTCTGGCCGCGGCCGGTGCGGCTGTGCTGGCGCTGCTCGCCCGGCCGTGCGGCGCCCCGGCGCAGTCGCCCCCGCCGCTCGCCGGGCTGGAAATCGCCGACTCGCTGGCCGCCGCCGAGTTCGCCAAGGACAGCGTCGGGAGCCTGACGGTGGGGGTGGTGGACCGCGGCGCGCTGGTGTGGACGCGCAGCTTCGGCTGGGCCGACATGGAGGCGCGCCGGCCGGCGGGGCGGGGCACCGTCTACCGCGTGGGGTCGGTCACCAAGCCGTTCACGGCGGTGATGCTCCTGCAGCTCGCGGAGGCGGGGCGGGTGCGCCTCGCGGACCCGGTGGAGCGCTGGTACCCGGAGATCCGCACGGTCCCCGGCCTCGCCCCAGGCGCGGCGCCGCCCACGCTGCTCCAGCTCGCCACCATGACCTCCGGGCTCGCGGCCGAGCCGGCGCAGCCCGGGCCCTTCTGGAGCGGCCCCGTGGCCGGCTGGGAGACGGTGCTCGCGGCGGCGCTCCCGCGCGCCCGCTACGAGTCGGCCCCCGGCACCGCCTTCTCCTACTCCAACGTGGGCTACGCCGTGCTGGGCGCCGCCCTGGGCCGCGCGGCGGGGCAGCCGTACACCCGCTGGCAGCGGGAGCGCATCCTGGAGCCGCTGGGAATGCGGCGCTCCGGCTTCGAGCCGGACCCCGGAATGCTGCGCGACCTGGCGCGCGGCTACGTGGTGGAGCGCGACGGCACCCGCGACTCGCTGACCTCGGTGGCGGAGCTGCGGGACGGGCGCGGCTACAAGGTGCCCACCGGCGGGCTCTTCACCACGGTGGACGACCTGGCGCGCTTCGTCGCCTTCGAGCTGGGCCACGGGCCCGCCGCGGTCCTCCCCCCGGCGCGGCTGGACAGCGCCTTCGGCGGCGTCGTCGCGAGCTCGCGCGGGCTGCGCAGCGGGTACGGGCTGGGGTTCATGGTGCGGCGGCGCGGCGACTTCACCTGGGTGGGGCACGAGGGCGGCGTGGCCGGCTACATGGCGGCCATGTACTTCGACCGGCGCAGCGGCATCGGCGTCGTCGCCCTGCAGAGCGCCATCGGGGGCGAGGCGGACGCCATCGAGCTCGCCTCCGTCCTGCTGGAGCGGCTGGTCGCGGCCCGGCCGGCGGCCGTCCCCGCCCGGTGAGCGGCGGACCCGGAGTCCCGCGCGGTGCCGCCGCCGCGGCAAGGCTCGCCGCGCTGCTCGCCGTGATCGCCGTCGGTGCCTGCGCTCACGCCGCGGCGTCCCGGCATCCGGCCTTCGCGGGGTTCGACCCCGCGGCCTCGCGCCCCCTCAGCGGCGTCGCCGTGGTCGCGGAGGGGGAGGACGTCGTCTACTCGCGCGCGTCCGGCTACGCGGACCGCGGGCGGTCGGTACCGCTCACGGCGGAGAGCCGCTTCGTGGTGGGGTCCGTCGCCAAGCAGGTCACCGCCGCCCTGGTCCTGCAACAGGTGGAACGCGGGGCCGTCGACCTGGACGCCCCCGCCGCCGGCTACCTGCCGCCGGGCGGCGCGCCCCTGGACGCGCGGGTGAAGGTGCGGCACCTGCTCGCCCACACCTCGGGGATCGTGGCGCGGGACCGGCCGCCGGCCACCGTCCCGGGGAGCACGTTCGCGTACTCCAACCCCGGCTACGACCTGCTGGGCGACATCCTGGAGCGGGTCGCGGGCGAGACGTTCGGCGCGGCCGCGGCGCGCCTGTTCCGCGCGTGCGGGATGACGCATACGGCGGTCTTCGGCGCGGCGGGGGACCCGGGGCCGGTGGCGGGCTTCGAGGAGGCGGAGGACGGGCGGCTGCTCCCCGTGGAGCGCGCGGCCGAGTGGGAGCACGGGCCGTCGGCGGGGATCGTGTCCACGGCGGGCGACCTGGTCCGCTGGAACCGCTGCCTGCACGGCGGGCGGGTGCTGTCGCCGGCCGGCTACGCGGCCATGACCGCCGCGTCGGCGGCGCGCCCGCACCGCTGGGGGACGCTGGGCTACGGCTTCGGGCTCCAGCTGTCCTCGGCGGACGGCATCGTGGAACTGAGCCACGGCGGCTACGTCCCCGGCTTCGTCGCGACGCTGGCGTACTATCCCGCCTCGGGCCGCACGCTCGTCGTGCTGGAGAACACCTCGTGGCGCGCAGACGACATGCCCCGCGCCTTCGCGCCGCACGACGCGCTGCGGGAGGTCGTCAGGGCCGAGCAGGGAGGACGGGTCCGTCCGTGAACGTGCGTTGACGATCGTTCCTGCTGGCGCTCTTGACCGGGAGCTGCCCGACATGTACTTTGTATTACAAAGAACTTGTCGTCGTGCGATGAGCACGCAGCGAGCGCGTCCGATCGAGCATCGGGAGGTTGTCATGACCAGGTGGTGGCGACGTATCCGCGCGGCGATCGGGGTGGGCCTCACCTGGGCCGCAGCGGGGTTCGGCGCGGGCCTCCTGCTGGCGCGGGTGCCCGGCTTCTACTCCGACCTCCCCTTTGCCCTCATCTTTGCTCCACTCGGCTTCATCGCCGGCATCGTGTTCTCCGCAATCCTCGTGGCCGTCGGGAGCCGCCGCGGGTTCGACCGCATGTCCGTTCCGTGGTTCGCGGGGCTGGGCGCCGCGAGTGGCCTCCTGCTGTCCGGGATCTTCGTCGCCGGCGCGGCGCTTCGGGGAGATGCCGTGTGGGGAGAGTTCCTGCTGTTCGGCCCCGCCCTCGCCGTGGCGAGCGCGGTCTGTGCCGCCGGCTCGCTGGCCGTGGCCAGGCGGGCCGAAAGGCGGGAGATCCCCGGCCCCGGTGGGGATCCGACGATCGCTCCCTGATCCCGTGGTGAACTGCGGCCGCTGCGCGTGGGGCGTGCCCCCGGCTGGCGCCGGGGTCGGGCTTCGGCTCCGTAGGGCTGCAAACAACGCAGCCCAACGGAGTCGAGCCCCGGCGGAAACAGCCCCGCCGGGTCTCGCCCCTTCGGGCCGTAATCCCTCACGC
>JBEVLE010000324.1:0-10825 GCA_040509335.1 Longimicrobiaceae bacterium
GTGAGGGATTACGGCCCGAAGGGGCGAGACCCGGCGGGGCTGTTTCCGCCGGGGCTCGACTCCGTTGGGCTGCGTTGTTTGCAGCCCTACGGAGCCGAAGCCCGACCCCGGCGCCAGCCGGGGGCACGCCCGAACCCCGCCGTTCAACCCGGCCGTTCAGACTCCGGCGATCTCCTCCAGCCGCTTCATCACCGCCTCCATCTGCTCCGGCCTGCGCAGCACCAGCAGGATGGAATCGTCGCCGCCGATGGTCCCCACCACCTCCGGCCACTCCTCCCGGTCCAGCGCCACCGCGATGGGCTGCGCGCCGCCGGTGAGCGTCCGCACGATCAGCAGGTTCCCCACCCCGTCCGCGCCCAGGTACAGCGTGGGGAGGAGCCGGCCCAGCGTGGGGGTGGGATCGGTCACGTTGGAGGGCACGGTGTACACGTACCCCCCGTCCTCGTCCGGCACCTTGACCAGCCCCAGCTCGCGGATGTCGCGGGACAGGGTGGCCTGCGCCACGTCGATGCCGCGCTCGCCCAGCAGCTCGCGCAGCACCTCCTGCGACGGGACGCGGCGGGAGCGGACCAGGTCCAGGATGACGGCGTGGCGCTGGGGCTTCACGGGACCGGGTGCGAGGGAGACGGGGCGCGCGGCGGAGGGGAATCGCCGGCCGTCCCCGGGAGCGGCGAGCGAATGGTAGGCCGCGGGCGGGGGAGGCGCAAGCGAGCCGCCGCGCCCCCGCCCGGACGGGTCAGGACGACGCCGCGTTCCCCTCGGCGCCGGACGGGTAGTCGCCCGGGCCCTCCACCAGGTAGTCGTCGCCCACCGCCGACAGCGTGATCAGGAGGACGCTCTCCTCTTGGGCGCGGATGTCGTGCGCGTCGCCCGGCCCGAAGAACAGCACCTCGCCGGCGCGCAGCTCGTGGCTCTCGCCCGAGGCGCGGAATTCGATCGCGCCCTCCAGCACGTGCAGCGTCATGGGCGAGTCCGCCTGGTGCGTCCCGATCTCGTTGCCCGCCGCCATGGCGACCAGGGTGAGGCGGAAGCGCCCGGACTTGGCCAGCGTCCGGCCCGCGCGCCCGCGCGAGTACGTGTCCTCGCGGCGCAGGGCCTGGATCTGCTCCTGCAGGTCGAAGGTCAGGATGGGGCCCGCCAGGGGACGGTTGATCGAGGACATTGCTGGACTCCGTGCTCGCGTTTGGACTTGCCTTTGGCCTGCGCTCCGGGGTCTCACGGATTGCAAGGACGGGACCGCAGGACGACAGGGAACAGGGAATCCCCACCCGGCCCTTCCACCACCCGAGGGAACAGGGAACAGCCGGCCGGCACCCGCTGTTGCAGGCTGTCCCCTGTCCCCTGTTCCCTATCCGTTCAGAACCACGACACCAGCCCGAACGTCCACCGCCCCTCCTCGCCGTCCTCCAGCGGCTTCGAGTATTCCAGCGACAGCGCGTCCTCGAAGATGCTGACGCCGATGCCCACGACCCGGCGGGCACCGTCGGTGGGGCGCGAGCCCACGCGGAGGAGCTCGTCGGCGGAGCCCGCGGCCACGTCGGCCCAGGCGGAGGAGCCGGAGAAGACGACGGCGGGGCGCAGCGGGGGGATGATGAGGAAGCTGGAGCGCGCCAGCGGCCGCTGCGTGTACGGCGGGAGGAACAGGAGCAGGCGCGCCCGGCCGATGGCGGCGGTGGTGCCGCCGAACTCGTTGGGCGCGTAGCCGCGCAGCCCCTCGGCCTCGCCGAAGCGGATCAGGTACTGCGGCGGGGCCTCGCCCGCCACGTGGCCGGCGTCGCCGCGCAGCGCCAGCGTCAGGTAGGGGCCCAGCGAGCGGCGCGCGGCGAGGAAGCCGGTGACCCGGCCGAACCGCCAGTCCGCGAAGCCCGTTTCGCCGCGCACCGAGGCCACCAGGCTGTTCCCCACCGAGAAGGCGCCGCCACCCAGCCCGTAGCGCACCTCGCCCTCCACCCCCGCGTGCGTCCCCTCGTCCGCCGGGGCCACCTCGGGGAAGCGGCGCGCGTCCCCGAAGAGGAACGAATCGGTGTTGCGGGTCACCGAGTCGTGCCGCTCGAAGCGGCCGCCCAGCCGCCCGGTCCAGGGGCCGCGGCGGATCCCGGCGAAGGCCTCGGCGCCGGTGGCGTCGTAGTAGTCCAGGATGTCGTAGCCGCCGAGCGCCGCGTTCAGCGAGTAGCCCAGGTCCCAGCGGAAGGCCGGGCGGAAGACCTGGGTGTCGCGGAGCCGCCGGTACACCGCGGTGGAGGCGCTCCACCCCTGCCGCTGCCCGAACGGCCCCACCGACTCGTCCGTCCAGCGCGCCGTGGCCTCCCCGCGCCCGGTCTTTTCCGCGAAGGCCCACCCCGCGGTGGCGTACACCTCCCAGCGGGCGCCGTCCGGGCGGGTCTCCTCGGCGCCCACGGCGCCGCCCAGGAAGGGGCCCTCCACCCGGTTGTAGCGGAAGAAGTGCTCGCCGCGCCGCGGCAGGAAGGACACGCGCACCCCCTCCTCGCGCGCCGCGCCGCCCGCGGTGGTCCGCGCCAGGTCGCCGAAGTCGGCGATGTCGAAGTCGCCGATCCCCTCGCCCACCGTGCTCCCCCACTCCCGGAACGCCTCGTCGCCCCGCTCGTTGCGCACCAGGGTGTAGCGCCCCACTTCCTCCGGGGCCCAGCCGCCGTTCAGGTCGTAGCCGGAGATCCCCGTCGCCACCCGGATCGCCGCGGCGCCGCCCAGGAGCGGCGAGGCCACCTGGATCTCCTGGCGCTGCCGGTACGGCAGCCAGAAGCGGCCCTGCACCAGCCCGTTCTCCATCTCGAAGAACACGCCGGTGCGGCTCAGGCGGAAGCGCCCGTCCGGCTCGGCGAAGCCGAAGCGCGCCCGCGCGATCGCGGCGCGGTCCAGGTCCACCTGGAAGGAGCCTGCCACCACCCGCGGCGCGCTGCCGCCGGCCACCGCGCCGCGCGGGCGCACCTCGATGGTGGCCAGCCGCACCACCCCCTCCGTGGTGGTCACCCGCACCGTGTCGCCGGCGGTGTAGCGGTACAATTCCAGCCCGCGCGCGGAAAAGGGGTGCACCGCGCGGGACACGCGCCGCACGGGACGCCCGGCGGCGTTGCGGGCCGGGGCGGGGGACAGCTGGAAGAGCTCGATGGTCTGCCCGTACAGGTGCGGGACGATCCACGGCTGCTCCAGCAGCGTGCCGATGGTGTAGGGGGTGGGCGCCAGCAGGCGGATGCGGTGCCCCTGCACCTCCTGGCGCAGGCTCCCGCTGCGCGCCCAGCGCACCTCGCCCGCGAACTCGTCCACCGTCACCGGCACCTCGCCCGCGGTGGCGGAGTCCGGGCGCAGCGACAGGTACACGGCGGTGCGGTAGTCGGCCCGGTAGTCGGTCAGCTCCTGCGGGACCACCGAGCCCGCGCGGACCACGCGCTCCACCAGCGCGCGCGTGTCGGGCGAGTCGAAGGCGCCCAGCGTGTCCGGCGCGGCCGGCACGGGCGCCTGGGCGGGCGCGGGCGTTCCCTGGAACGCCAGCAGGGCGGCGAGGTGGGCGAGCAGCATGGGCCTGGGACGCGTGTGGATGCGGGGCCGCCGGCGGGGCGCCGGCGGTCCGGGGGTGCGGGAGCGGCAAGGGACGCGCCAGGGAGCGGCGTCACCCCTCCGCTTCGCGCCGCGCGGCCACCGCGCGGCGGGGATCGTTGGTGATGATCGCGGCCACCCCGGCGCGGAGCAGGACGCGGACCTCGGCGGGGTCGTCCACCGTCCACACCACCACCGAGAGCCCCGCGGCGGCCAGCTCCGCCAGCCGCTCCGGCGTGGCGAGGGCGCGGTGGATGCACACGCCGCCGGCCCCGCTGTCGCGCACCAGCCCGGCCACGGTGGCGTCCCATGCTTCGGTGACCAGGGCGCGGCGGACGCCCGGCGCCAGCCGCCCCACCTCCAGCACCACCGTGGGGAGGAAGGAGGAGACCAGGCTCCGCTCCAGGACCCCGGCGCGCTCCAGCGTGGCGAGGGTGGCGGCCTCGGTCCCCTCGCCCTTGAGCTCCACGTTGAGCCATGCGCCGGCCCCGGCGGCCCAGTCGGCCACCTCGCCCAGGCGGCGCAGCGGCTCCCCCGGCCCCGCGTGCAGGCGAGACAGCTCGGCCCAGCTGTGGGCGCGCACCTCGCCGCTCCCGTCGGTGGTGCGGTCCAGCGTCAGGTCGTGGATCACCACCGGCGCGCCGTCGGCGGAGCGCTGCACGTCCAGCTCCACGCCGTCGGCGCCGTGCTCCACCGCCAGCCGGAAGCCGCCGAAGGTGTTCTCCGGCGCCTCCAGCGGGGCGCCGCGGTGGCCCAGGATCAGGGTCCGGCCGGACAGGTCCAGCATGGCTACTTCACCGTCACTTCCATGGTGTGCGAGAGCGCCGCGGCCCTCTGCCCCTCGATGGCCTCGAACAGGGCGAGCACGTGCCTGCCGGCGGGGACGCCGTCCACGTCCATCCGGTAGGCGTAGGGCGTCACGTCGGTGGGGCACTTGCGCGAGCTGTCCGGCGACACCTGCGGCCAGGTCATCACCAGGGCGACGGTGTCCCCGCGCCGGCTGGACAGCGCCCGGCGCGGCACGTGGCGGCAGGGGTTGTCCAGGCTGTACACCACGCGGATCTCCCCCCGCTCCGGGGCGGTGACCACCACGTCGCCCGGCCACTCGAAGCCCTCGGGGGGGACGCGCCGCACGATCACCTTGTCCCCCGCCACCGCCGTGGTGGGGACGCCCGGGGTGGGCACGGGCTCGGGGAGCGGCGTTTCCGGCTTTTCCTCGCCGCACCCGGCCGCCAGCACGACGGCGAGGAGCAGGGCTCGTCTGGTCATCAGCGGTACTCCAGCTCTTTCCGCGTCCGCGGTTCTCCGCGCGTTTGCTAGCATGTTCAGGGCGGTGCGGATGCGGTCGTTCCGCCCTTGCGGGCAAGCTCCTTCTCAATCAGGCGGCGCAGTCCCGCTTCGACGTCCGCCCAGAAGTCATCCCGTCTACGCCAGTCGGAAACAGGCCGCCCATCCTTCGGCAGCGCAAGGTGCCTGCCGATCTTGGTCTTCTGCCATGACTGTGTTCTCCGCACGATGATCGGGACGGGGAGCTTGCCATGCTGTTCGTACCGCTCCAGGGCGGAGGCCATCTCCCGGGTCCAGCAGTAGTCGGAGGCTAGGAAGTCCGTGCTGATCAACAGGCATGTGATGTCCGCCGCATCCAGCCGCTTCATGATCTCGTCATCCACCAAGCTACCCGCGAATAGCTGGCGATCATCCCAGAACTCGATCGGGAAGTCCCGCTGGATGATCTTCAGCCGCTTCAGCAGCTCGTCCTTGTGCTTCTCGTCTTTGTGCGCGTACGAGACGAAGATCTTCAGCTTCGACGTCTCTACGCTCATGGTCCTTGGCTCTGGGTAAAGGTTCTCGGCATTCAGTCGTTCTAGGTCTCTTCTCGCCGGGAGCTGCGCGAGCCGCGCCACGTCGCAGGCATTTCCGTTGGTGTCGACGCAGTGGGAGCGACCCTCTGCACGGGCACGGACGAGCTGGTCCAAGTCGATGAACACCTCGCCGTCGCTGCTGGCGGCGACTGCGGGTTCCGCACCAGGAAGCGTATTCTCGATCAGCGACAGCAGTGCGGCCGCACCTCTCCTTTGTGGCTCATCCCGCCGCGGTGAGGACCGAGGCGCGGCGACGTGGATGCGCAGTACGTTCTCGCCGGGCGGCGCCTCCACGCTCGCTGTCCACGAGCCATCCTTCGCTTTGATGTCGATGCCGTAGCGCCACCACTGCCGGTGCGGGCTCAACCCGGAGAGGCGCGCGATTAGCCGCTCGATGAGCGCCCGGTGCAGCACGCGGTACCGCAGCTCCAACCAGGTGTCGCCGCTTGCGGCATCGGGCCTGAACGGTGGGGGTTCGGGTGGGAGCAGAGCAGGAATGACATAGCTATGGCTGTCCCATGTGCCAATCCTGAATGCCAGCTCTGAGGTCGTCAGGAAGTCCAGGAACACCTGGTGTTCGTACGACTCGTGGCCCGGCCAGATCCACTCGGCGTCATTGATCGCGACCACGCCCCCGGCGCGGACGATCCGCTCCCGGACGCGGGTTCGTGGATCGAACACGGCGTACATCTTTTCGAGCAGCCAGTCCTGATCGAGGATAAGGCGATTGCTGAAGAACCCGGCACGGTGGAAGAGAAAGCCGCTTTCATGCAGGTACCCGGCGAGTACCCGGGGGTGTTGTGCGTCGTGAGCGGTACAAAGCTGCTCGAACTGGGCAAAGGGCAGGTCGCGGTGGCCCGCCGCTTTCAGCCGCTCCACGTCCTCCCGCACGGCAAGCCAGGATGAAGGGAGGAGATAGCCCCAGCGGTCCCGCGACCCGCGGATCTGCTCCGAGATGGTCTCGCGCAGTGCCTGCATCCCTATGCCCTTCGTGGCGCTCACCGCGATCTCGGCCGCGACCGGGATCTCGGCTCCCGCCAGCTCCGGCGGGCGAGTGCCGAAGCGATTGCTGCGGTCGACCTGGTTCTTCACCAGGACCGTCACGCTCCTCTTCCCGAGCTGCCGGACCAGCTCCAACCAGTAGGCGGCCGGATGAAGCTCCTGCGGGTCGCGTTCGTCTGTTTCCTCTGCCCAGAGGAGGAGGAAGAGAGCTCGGGGGTGGAGGAGGAAGCGGTGCATGGTGTGGTAGATCTCCTGGCCCGCCAGGTCCCACACCGTCAGGCGCAACTCCTCCTCGCCGACTCGCCACGGCAGGACCATCGTGTCGATCCCGTGCGTGCGCTCTTGTACAGAGTCCGGCGAAAGCTCCCCGGCCAGCAGCTGCTGTTTCAGGGTCGACTTTCCCACTTGGGCATTGCCGATCAGCACGAGCTTCAGATCCGTGTTGCGCTGTGACCCACGTCGCAGATCCTCGAAATAGCTCCGGAACGCTTCGGCGGGGTCAATCGTCTGGGCAAGTTCCGGTGGTTGTGCATCCAGGCTCTCTCCCGACACTCTCATGTGGCGGAGCCACCCGCCGATCAGCATGTCTGCAAGAGGCGAGAGGTCGCTCACCTGGGTGTTCGAGATGTCGATCGATGCGAGGGAAGTCAGGTCGCGAATGGGCGAGAGGTCGCTCACCTGGGTGTTCGAGATGTCGAGCGATGCGAGGGAAGTCAGGTCGCGAATGGGCGAGAGGTCGCTCACCTGGGTGTTCGAGATGTCGAGCGATGCGAGGGAAGTCAGGTCGCGAATGGGCGAGAGGTCGCTCGCCTGGGTGTTCGAGATGCGGAGCGACGCGAGGGAAGTCAGGTCGCGAATGGGCGAGAGGTCGCTCACCTGGGTGTTCGAGATGTCGAGCGATGCGAGGGAAGTCAGGTCGCGAATGGGCGAGAGGTCGCTCACCTGGGTGTTCCAGATGGCGAGCGACGCGAGGGAAGTCAGGTCGCGAATGGGCGAGAGGTCGCTCACCTGTGTTCTCGAGATGTGGAGCGAGGTGAGCGAAGTCAGCTCGCGAATGGGCGAGAGGTCGCTCATCTGGGTTCTCGCGATGTCGAGCGATGCGAGGGAAGTTAGGTCGCGAATGGGCGAGAGGTCGCTCACCTGGGTGTTCGAGATGTCGAGCGATGCGAGGGAAGTCAGGTCGCGAATGGGCGAGAGGTCGCTCACCTGGGTGTCCGAGATGTGGAGCGCGGTGAGGGAAGTCAGGTCGCGAATGGGCGAGAGGTCGCTCACCTGGGTGACCGAGGTGTCGAGCGATGCGAGGGAAGTCAGGTCGCGAATGGGCGAGAGGTCGCTCACCTGGGTGTCCGAGGTGTCGAGCGATGCGAGGGAAGTCAGGTCGCGAAGGGGTGAGAGGTCGCTCACCTGGGTGTTCGGGATGTGGAGCGCGGTGAGCGAAGTCAGCTCGCGAAGGGGCGAGAGGTCGCTCACCTCGGTGTTCGAGATGTCGAGCGATCTGAGGGAAGTCAGGTCGCGAAGAGGTGAGAGGTCGCTCATCTGGGTGATCGCGATGTCGAGCGATGCGAGGGAAGTCAGGTCGCGAATGGGCGAGAGGTCGCTCACCTCGGTGCTCCTGATGCTGAGCGAGGTTAGCGAAGTCAGCTCGCGAAGGGGTGAGAGGTCGCTCACCTCGGTGATCGAGATGTCGAGCGAGGTGAGCGAGGTCAACCCGCGCAATGGCGAGAGGTCGTCAATCCCCGTGTCCGAGAGATCGAGGTGTTCCGTGTCTGGAGGGAATTGAAGATCCATGGTGGCAAAAATCCCGATTGATGGGTTCGAGTCGATTCCCCTCGACGGATTCCGGTGAGGACGCCTGTCCGGCGACTTACCGATACTCCAGCTCCCGGCGCGTCCACAGCTCGCCGCCGCGCGCCACCAGCGCCACCCGCCGCAGGTTGCCGATGCTCGCCAGCGGGTCCGCGTCCAGCACCACCAGGTCCGCCAGCTTCCCCGGCTCCAGCGTGCCGATGTCCGTGCGCCCCATCGCCCGCGCGCCGTTGCGGGTGGCGGCCACCAGCACCTGCATGGGCGTCATCCCCGCCTCCACCATCGCCTCCATCTCGCGGTAGACGGACGGCCCGTGCAGCGTCAGCGGGTTCCCCGCGTCCGTCCCCATCGCCACCGGGATCCCCGCGTCGTTCACCCGCTTGAGGTTCGCCAGCATCGTCCGGTACTCCCGCGCCAGCTGCTCGCGGACGGCCGGCGGCATGGGCTGCGGGTTGGGGAGCGAGTCGGTGAGGTACGCCTTGCGGCGGGTGGCCGGGTCCACGCACCCCATCTCCAGCCCCGTGGGGTCGAACCGGCGGTCGGCCAGCTGCACGTAGCCGTCGCGCACGGTGAGCGTGGGCGTGTAGACGGCGCCGTTGCGCTTCATCAGCGCGATGAACTCGTCGTCCACCGGCCGGTCGCCCACCGAGTGCACCAGCAGGGCGGCCCCGGCGCGTAGCGCGTCCTTTGCCGGCCACAGTCCGGTGGCGTGCACGATCAGCGGGATCCCCGCCCGCCGCGCTTCCTCCGCCCCGGCCCGGAGCCGCGCCTTCCACCCCGCCGTGTCGGGGCTCTCGGGGCCCACCAGGTACCACACCTTGAGCGCGTCGCTCCGGTTCGCCGCCACCATGCGCGCCCCGGCGCGGGCGGCGCTGTCGCTCGCCATGAACACGAACTGCCGCGAGGCCGGGACGTTGAGCCAGTGGTCCCGCGTGGAAAGGAGCGGCCCCGCCGCCGCCACGTGCGGCGCCGCGCTGCTGCGCTCCGCCCGCTCCCTCAGCCCCCACGTCCAGGGGAAGCCGCCCACGTCGAAGGTGGCCGTCACCCCCGAGCAGAGCCAGCTGCGGTAGAAGCGCTCGGGGTTGCGCTCCAGCTCCGCCACGGTGGAGTCGTAGGGGAAGCGGTCGCGCAGGTCCAGCGCGTCCGGGCGCCCGTCCGCCCACCCCGTCTGCGAGTAGTGCACGTGCGCGTCCACCAGCCCGGGGACGATCCACTTCCCCCGCGCGTCGATGGTTTCCACGTCCGGCCCCGGCTCGCACGTGCCCACGCACGCCACCTTGCCGTCCCGCATCACCACCGTCCCCACCCGCGGCGCCGCCCCCGTGCCGTCCACGATCGTGGCGCCCGTCAGCGCGAAGGCGGGCACCGGCGCGTCCCCCGGCGAGCCGAAGGCGGTGGAGACCGCCACCTTCCACGTGCCGTCCGGCTGCTTCACCAGCACCCGCTCGGAGACGCCGCGCGAGCTGCCGCCCTGCACCACCCGGTAGCGGTAGGCGCCGTACGCCACCCCCGGCGCCACCGGCACCACCTGGAAGTGCGTGGCCACCAGCGTGTCCGGCCACGAGTCCGGGTCGCCCCCGGCCAGCCCCGCGTACCCCCACTGCACGCCGCCCGGCCCGGTGCGCGCCAGCCGCGGGCTCTGCAGGTAGTGCCGCAGGTAGGCGGCGCGGTCGCGGCCGTGGATGGCGGCGATGTTGGAGCGGAACGCGGCGAGCGCGGCGGCCGAGTCCGCGGCGCGGGCGGCGGCGGAATACGTCCCGGTCTGCGCCCGTGCCGGCGCGGCGGGGGCGAGGGCCAGGAGCGCGGCCGCGAGGAGCTGCGTGCGTCGGGTCATTGGGTGGCGTGGCGAGGGGGCTCCGGACTGAACTGCGTTGAACTGCGGGTTCGGGCGTGCCCCCGCTGACGCGGGGTCGGGCTTCGGCTCCGTAGAGCAGCAGACAACGCTGCTCAACGGAGTCGAGACCCGGCAAACTGCCGCCGGGTCTCGCCCCTTCGGGCCGAAATCCCTCACGCGGCACCGCGCGTGGTGCCCAAGAGTACGCGCGTGCCGGGGGACCGTCAAACGGCGTGCCCGCGCCGCACGGTCCCGCGGGAACGCGCCTTGCCGCGGCCGTCCTCCACCGCTACCCTCCGCGCGTGGACCCACGGCGGGACGGAGGCGCCGCCCGCCGGGCGCATCACCCCTGGACCGGAGAAGGACGTGAACACCGACGACATGACCACCACCCCCAGCGGCCTCCAGTGGCGCGACGACCAGGCCGGCACCGGCGCCGAGGCCACCCGCGGCAGGACCGTGGCCGTGCACTACACCGGCACCCTGACCGACGGCACCAAGTTCGACAGCAGCCGCGACCGCGGCCAGCCCTTCGAGTTCCCGCTGGGCGCCGGCCGCGTGATCCAGGGCTGGGACGAGGGCGTGGCGGGGATGAAGGTGGGAGGCCGACGCACGCTGGTGATCCCCGCCAGCCTGGGCTACGGCGCCCGCCCCGTCGGCCCGATCCCCGCGAACAGCACCCTGGTGTTCGACGTGGAGCTGCTGGACGTGCGCTGACCGACGGCAGCACGCAGCACGAAACGGCGCCGCCACCGGGAGATCCCGGTGG
>JBEVLE010000325.1:0-4038 GCA_040509335.1 Longimicrobiaceae bacterium
CGGCGACGGCGTCGGGGAGCGCCGCTTCCACGCGCCGCGCGAGCGCGGCCACGGTGGGCGCCTCGAAGAGCACCCGCAGGGGGAGGTCCACGTGCAGCGCGGCGCGCAGGCGCGACATCGCCTGCGTGGCGAGCAGCGAGTGGCCGCCCAGGTCGAAGAACGAGTCGTGCACGCCCACCCGCTCCACGCGCAGCACGTCCGCCCAGGCGGTGGCGATGCTTTCCTCGGTGGCGGTGCGCGGCGCAACGTACGTGTCCTCGCCCGAGGCGGGCGCGGGCGCGGGGAGCGCCCGGCGGTCGGTCTTGCCGCTTGGGGTGCGCGGGAGCGCGTCCAGCTCCACCAGCGCCGAGGGGACCATGGCCTCCGGGAGCCGCTCGCGCAGCCAGCCGCGCAGCGCGGCGGCGCCGGGCGCGGCCCCGCCCCGCGCGGGGACGACCCAGGCCACCAGCCGCCCCCCCGCCCCGTCGGCGAGGACCACCGCGGCGGCGTCCGCGACCGCGGGGTGCTCGCGGAGCACCATCTCCACCTCGCCCAGCTCCACGCGGACGCCGCGGACCTTGACCTGGGTGTCGGCGCGGCCCAGGAAATCCAGCTCCCCGGCGGGGTTCCAGCGCGCCCGGTCCAGCGTCCGGTACATCCGCCCGCCCGCCGCCGCGGCGAAGGGATCGGGGAGGAAGAGCGCGGCCGTCAGCTCCGCCCTCGCGTGGTAGCCGCGCGCCAGGCCGGCGCCGGCCAGGTACAGCTCGCCCGTCGCGCCCACGGGCACCGGGCGCAGCTCCGCGTCCAGCACGTACGCCCGCGACCCGGCCACCGGCCGCCCGATGGTGACGCGCTCCGCCCCGGGCTCCACGGTCGCCCAGGTGGAGTAGGCGGTGTCCTCGGTGGGCCCGTACAGGTTCCGCACGCGCTCCACGTGCCCCAGGGCGTACAGCCCGCGCGCCAGGTCCGCCGGCAGCGGCTCGCCGGCCAGGTTGAAGGCGCGCACGCTCCGCGGGATCCCCCCCGAGCGCAGCAGCTCCGCGGCGGCGGTGGGGACCATGGTCGCCAGCCGCACGCCGTCCGCCTCGGAGAGCGAGGCCAATTCCAGCGCGTTCTCCACCAGCACCAGCCGCCCGCCCCAGCACAGCGTCCCGAAGATCTCCGCCACCGACACGTCGAACGACACGGAGGTGGACGCCAGCACCCCCGCGCGCTCCTCGTCGGTGACCGTGTCGCGCATCCAGTGCACGAACACGGCGGCGGCCCGGTGCGGGATGGCGACGCCCTTGGGGCGGCCCGTGGAGCCCGACGTGTAGATGAGGTAGGCGGTGTTGTCAGGGGACGGCGAGTGCGAAAGTGCGTCCGCGTCGGCGCCGCCGACGTTCTCGCGGGCATCGACCGCGACGACCTGGCCCGCGAAATCACCGAACAGCCCGGCAAGGCTCTCCTGCGTCAGCAGCACGCGCGCGCCGCTGTCGGCGAGCATGTAGGCGAGGCGGTCGGCGGGGTAGGCGGGGTCCAGGGGGAGGTAGGCGCCGCCGGCCCGGAGGACGGCGAGCAACGCGGCGACCAGCTCCGGCGTGCGCTCCAGGCACACGCCGACGACGGACTCGGGGCCCACGCCCAGCGCGCGCAGGCGGGCGGCGAGCGCTTCCGCGCGCGCGGCCAGCTCCGCGTAGGTGAGCGTGCGGCCGCGGAAGGAGATCGCGGGGGCGTCCGGGGTCCGCGCGGCGGCGGCGGCGAACAGGTCGTGCAGCAGCGCGTCGGCGGGGTAGCCGCGGTCGGTGTCGTTCCACTCCGCCAGCACGCGCCGGCGCACCTCCGGCGGGAGCAGGTCCAGGGCGTCGTGGGGCGCCTCCGGGTCGGCGGCCATGCGCTCCAGCACGGCGAGGTGGTCGGCGAGGAGCCGCTCCACCTGGGCGTCGGAGAAGCGCGCGGCGTCGTACTCCACGGCGAGCTGCACGCCGGAGCCGGCGGCGCCCTGCGCGAAGGTGACGCCCAGCGGGAAGTTGGTGGTGCCCGTGGAGCGCGCGCGGACGAAGCGGCCCCCCTCCTCCGCCGCCACGCGGTCCATCACGTGGAAGTGGACGAAGTTGAAGAGCACCTCGAAGGGCGGCTCGCCGCCGTTCATGCGCTGCAGCTCCGCCACCGGGAAGCGGCGGAAGGGGAGCATGCGGCGCTCGGCGTCGAACGCGGCGCGCACCAGCTCCAGCCAGCTCCCGCGGCCGGGGCGCAGCCGCAGCGGCAGCGTGTTCAGGAACAGGCCCAGCACCCGCTCGCCGTCGCCCCACTCGGGACGGCCGTTGGCGACCACGCCCACGACGACGTCGTCCGCGCCGGCGGCGGCGCCGATCACCCGCAGGTGCGCGGCGAGCAGCACGCTCTTGAGCGTTGCCCCCGCGCGCCGCGCCACCCGCCCCAGCGCGTCCACCAGCTCCGCCGGCAGGTCCGCGCCCTGCGCGCGCGCCCCGGACTCGCCCGCGGGGGCGAGCGAGGGCGGCACGGTGGGCTCGGCGTCCTCCAGCACGCCCGCCCAGAACTCCCGCGCGCCCGGGGACTCCAGCGCCTCGCGCTCCAGCGCGACGAAGTCGCGGAAGGTGGCCGCGGGAGCCGCGGCCTCGCCGTCGCCCGCGCCGAAGTACAGGCCGAACAGCTCCGCAAGCAGCGCGGCGACGCTCCAGCCGTCCAGGATGGAGTGGTGCTCGGCGAAGCCGAGCTGGAAGGCGTCCGGCCCGCGCACGTGGGCGTGGAAGCGGATCAGCGGGGCCACGCGCCAGTCGAACGGGCGCAGGCGCTCCGCCTCCATCCACGCGTCCACGGCCGCGTCCTGCGCCTCCGGCGGCAGGTCGGACACGTCCGCGGTCTCCAGCGGGATCTCCATCTCCCGGTGGACGAGCTGCACCGGCTCCGAGAAGCCGGCCAGGTCGAATGCGGTGCGCAGGATGGCGTGCCGCCGCGCCAGCGTCGCCAGCGCTTCCCGCAGCCGCGCCCCGTCGAAGGGGGCGCGCAGGTGGAAGGTGTTGACGTTCTGGTAGACGGCGCGGTCCGGGTGCTGCTCGGTGTGGAAGATCATCCCGAGCTGCAGGCGCGTCATGGGATAGGCGTCCTCCAGCCCTTCCGGGACGCGCGCCCGGTCCTCCGGCGCGAGCAGCGCGAACGGCTCGGCGCGCGCGGCGGCCTCGCGGCCCTCGGCGCGGACGTGCGGCGCCAGCTCGGCGACGGTCTGGTGGCGGAAGACGTCCTGGAGCCCGAAGCCGATCCCCCGCTCGCGCGCCTTCGCCAGCACCTGGAGGCTGCGGATGGAGTCGCCGCCCAGCGCGAAGTAGTTGTCGTGCACCCCCACGCGGTCCACGCCCAGCGTTTCCGCCCACACCTCCGCCAGCGCGGCCTCCACCGCGTCGCGCGGGGGCGCGTAGACCGCGCCCAGCTCCGGGCGCGCGCCGTCCGGCGGCGGCAGCGCGCGGCGGTCGGTCTTCCCGTGCGGGGTCAGCGGGAACGCGTCCAGCACCACGAACGCAGCCGGCACCATGTGCTCCGGCAGCCGCTCCGCCAGGTGGGCGCGCAGCGCCTCCACCGCCGGCTCCCCGGCGGCCGCCTCCGCCACCACGTACGCCACCAGCCGGCGCGCCCCGGGCTCGTCCTCGCGCGCCATCACCAGCGCCTCGCGCACCCCCGCGTGCCCCAGCAGCGCCGCCTCCACCTCGCCCGGCTCGATGCGGAAGCCGCGCACCTTGACCTGCTGGTCCGCGCGCCCCAGGTACTCCAGCCCGCCCCCGGCGCGCCGCCGCGCCCGGTCCCCCGAGCGGTACATGCGCGCCCCCGGCCCGGCCGAGAACGGGTCCGGCACGAAGCGCTCCGCCGTCAGCTCCGGCCGTCCCAGGTACCCGCGCGCCACCCCCGCCCCGCCCACGAACATCTCCCCGGGGACGCCGGCCGGCACGGGCTCCAGGCCGCGGTCCAGCAGGTGCACGGCGAGGTCCGGGATCCCCTCGCCGATCACGCTCCCCGACCCGCTCTCCGCGTCCTCCGCCGTGACCGGGCGGAAGGTGACGTGCACCG
>JBEVLE010000326.1:0-8668 GCA_040509335.1 Longimicrobiaceae bacterium
GCTTTAGGCTCGCCACCCTCCCCCAATTCTGGGGGAGGGCTTCCTGACCCTCGAGTCCGTCGTGTCGTTCTCCCCTCCCCACTTGCGGGGAGGGGCCGGGGGAGGGGGTCGCCGTCGTTGTTGCAGGCTGTTCCCTGTTCCCTATTCCCTGTTCCCTGCCGTCAAGCCTTCGCCACCCCGATGGTCGCGGGCACGCCGTCCAGGTCCACCTCGCGCACCTCGGCGTAGCCGCCCGCGTCCAGGCCGTCCGGGCGCACCTGCACGTCCGTCGCGAGCGTCTCGCCGGCGACGAACTCGCTCCAGCGGGCCAGCGCCGCGCGCAGCTCGCCACCGCCGGCGACGCCCAGGCGGATGCGGTCGGCGACCTCCAGGCCCGCGTCCTTGCGCAGGCGCTGCACGCGGTTCACCAGCTCGCGGGCGAGGCCCTCCTGGCGCAATTCCGGCGTGACCGTGGGGTCCAGCGCGGCGGTGAAGCCGCCCTCCGCCTGCACCTGCAGGTCGCCGCGGGCGGTCTGCACGATCTCCAGGTCGTCCGCGGCCACCAGCACCGTCATCCCGTCCACCTCCACCGTCAGCGGCTCGCCGCGGCGGAAGCCCGCGAGCGCGTCCGAGGGCAGCTCGCGGATGGCGTTCGCCACCTTCGGCGTCTGCTTGCCGTGGCGGGCGCCGAGCGCCTTGAAGTTGGGGCGCGCGGAAAAGGTCACCAGCTCCTCCGCCCGGTCCATGAAGTCCACCGCCTTCACGTTCAGCTCGTCGCGCGCGATCTCCAGCAGGTCGCCGCCCACCGCGTAGCCGTCCGGGACCACCGCGTACAGCGTTCCCAGCGGCTGGCGCACCCGGATCCCCACCTCCTCGCGCGCCGCGCGCCCCAGCGTCGCCAGGGTGCGCACCGCCGTCATTCCCCGCTCCAGCGCCGCGTCGCGCGCGCTTTCCCGCGCCGCGGGGAAGTCGGCCAGGTGCACGCTCTCGCCGGTGAGCGCGCGGTGCAGCCAGTCCGAGAAGAAGGGCGCCACCGGCGCCATCAGCCGCGCCACCAGCACCAGCGCGCCGTACAGCGTCGCGAACGCCGCGCGGGCGTCCGCGCTCTCCGCCGTCCCCCAGAAGCGGTCGCGCGAGCGGCGCACGTACCAGTTGGACAGGTCGTCGGTGACGAAGTCGCCCAGCACGCGCACGGCGCGCGTCAGGTTGTACGCCTCCATCTCGGCGCGCACCTCGCGCGTCACCGTCGCCAGGCGCGACAGCAGCCAGCGGTCCAGCGTCGAGCGGTCCACCGGGTCGCCGCCGCCGCCCACCGGCGCCCATTCCTCCAGGTTGGCGTACAGCGCGAAGAAGCGGTACGTGTTGCGCAGCGTGTCGAAGGTCTTGCGCTGCACCTCGCGCACCCCCTCCGGGTCGAAGCGCTTGGGGACCCAGGGGTTGGACGACGACAGCAGGTACCAGCGGATCGCGTCCGCGCCGAACTGCTCCACCGCCTCCCAGGGGTTCACCACGTTGCCCTTGGACTTGGACATCTTCTGCCCTTCGGCGTCCAGGATCAGGTCGTTCACCACCACGTTGCGGTACGACGGGCCGCGCCCCAGCAGCGTGGAGATGGCCAGCAGCGAGTAGAACCACCCGCGCGTCTGGTCCACTCCCTCGCAGATGAAGTCGGCCGGGAACTGCCGCTCCTGCAGCGCCCGGTTCTCGAACGGGTAGTGGTGCTGCGCCCACGGCATCGCCCCCGAATCGAACCAGACGTCGATCACCTCCGGGATGCGCCGCATCGTCCCCGCGCACCCGTCGTGCGTGCACGCCCACGCGTGCTCGTCGATGAACGGCCGGTGCGGGTCGAAGGGCTCCGGGAGCGCGCCCGCCCGCTCGCGCAGCTCCGCGAACGACCCGAGCACCTCCTGGTGCTGCGGCGACGCGTCGCACACCCAGATGGGGAGCGGCGTCCCCCAGTAGCGGTTGCGCGAGATCGCCCAGTCCACGTTGTTCTCCAGCCACTCGCCGAAGCGCCCGCTCCCCACCTCCGGCGGGAACCAGCGCACCTGGGCGTTGTTGGCGAGCAGCTCGTCGCGCACCTGCGTGGTGCGGATGAACCACGAGTCGCGCGCCATGTACAGCAGCGGGCTCCCGCAGCGCCAGCAGTGCGGGTACGAGTGCTCCTCGCGGCTGGACCGGAACACCTGGCCGCGCTTCTTGAGCTCGATCACCAGGTCCGTGTCCGCCTCCTTGACGAAGCGGCCGCCCACCAGCGGGATCTCCGCGCGGAAGGCGCCGCGGTCGTCCACCGGGTTCAGCACCGGCAGGCCGTGCTCCTGGCCCAGCGCGTAGTCGTCCGCGCCGAAGGCCGGGGCCGTGTGCACGATCCCCGTCCCGTCCTCCGCCGTCACCCAATCGGCCGGGTACACGTGCCACGCCCGCGCCACCGAGTCGGCCGGGAACTCCGCCGTGTCCACCCAGTCGAAGGGCCGCGCGTAGCGCAGCCCCACCAGCTCCCCCGCCGGGAAAGTCCGCGCCACCGCCGCCTCCGCCCCGAAGAGCGCGGGGACGCGGGCCGCCGCCAGCACCAGCCGGCGCCCCTCGTGCTCCACCTCCGCGTACTCCAGCGCCGGGTTCACCGCCAGCGCGGTGTTCGACACCAGCGTCCACGGCGTGGTGGTCCACACCAGCAGCTCGCGCCCGTCCGGCCCGCCGTCCTCGCCCAGGACGGGGAGGATCACGTACAGCGAGGGGTCCTTGACGTCGCGGTAGCCCTGCGCCACCTCGTGGCTGCTGAGCCCCGTGCCGCAGCGCGGGCAGTACGGGAGGATCTTGTGCCCCCGGTACACCAGCCCGCGGTCGGCGATCTGCTTCACCAGCCACCACACCGACTCCACGTAGTCCGCGTGGTAGGTGACGTACGGGCGCGAGTAGTCCAGCCAGTAGCCGATGCGCGCTGAAAAGCGCTCCCACTCCTCGGTGTACTGGAGCACGCTCTCGCGGCACACCTCGTTGAAGCGCGCGATCCCGATCTCCTCGATCTCCCGCTTGCCGCTGATCCCCAGCTTCTTTTCCGCCTCGATCTCCACCGGCAGGCCGTGCGTGTCCCACCCCGCGATGCGCGGCACGTGGCGCCCCTGCATGGTGCGGAAGCGCGCGACCGCGTCCTTGATGGTGCGCGAAAAGACGTGGTGGATCCCCGGGCGCCCGTTGGCGGTCGGCGGGCCCTCGTAGAACACGAAGGGCTCGCGGTCGCGCGTCTTTTCGAGCGTGCGGCGGAAGGTTTCTTCCTCCTTCCAGCGGCCGAGGACTTCTTCCTCCAGCACCGTCGTGGAGGCCGGCAGGTCGGGATATCTCTTGCTCACGTTCAGTCGAGTCTACGTTTGTCCTCTGGGGCCGCTCCGGAGCCCGGCCAAACTGCGGCCGGTCTCCTGCGCGGGCTACGGGAGCCCCGGAAACTGCCCCGGGTCTCCCTCCGCCGGGGCGAGCCTCACCAAACTACCGGCGAGTCTCCCCCCGAACCGATCGATATGGGTACCACGTGAATCGCAACGGCCCGGAACTACAAGCCCTCCCCCGAAGCCGAGGGAGGGTGGCAGGCCACGGGACAGCGGTCAAAACCGCAGTTGCAGGCTGTTCCCTGTTCCCTATTCCCTGTTCCCTGTTCCCTATTCCCTGT
Source organism: Longimicrobiaceae bacterium (assembly GCA_040509335.1). Lineage (GTDB taxonomy): Bacteria > Gemmatimonadota > Gemmatimonadetes > Longimicrobiales > Longimicrobiaceae > JAFAYN01. Next base: position 3,644 of record JBEVLE010000326.1, read on the forward strand.
TCCCTATTCCCTGTTCCCTATCCGTTCCACGATCCCCTCCACCAGCTCCGTCAGCCGGGGCTCGGCGCCCTGGGCGGTCGCGATGATCCGGGTGATGTCCACCGGCTCCAGCGCGTCGGGGAGGCAGGCGTCGGTGATGATGGAGATCCCCACTACCCGCATGCCGCCGTGCACGGCGGCGATCACCTCGGGCACGGTGGACATCCCCACCACGTCGGCGCCCATGGCGCGCAGCATCCGGTACTCGGCGCGCGTCTCAAGGGCGGGGCCGGCCACCGCCACGTACACCCCGCGCCGCAGCGGGATCTTTTTTTCCGCGGCCACCCGCACCGCGATCTCCTGGAGCGCCTGGCTGTACGGCTCCGACATGTCCGGGAAGCGGGGTCCCAGCGCGTCGTCGTTGGGGCCGATCAGCGGGCTGTCGCCCAGCAGGTTGATGTGGTCCGCGATCAGCATCAGGTCGCCCGGCGCCCAGAACGGGTTCATCCCCCCGCAGGCGTTGGACACCACCAGCGTCTCCGCCCCCAGCGCGCGCATCACCCGCACCGGGAAGGTCACCTGCTGGAGCGTATACCCCTCGTAGCGGTGGAAGCGGCCCTGCATCGCCACCACCGGCTTGCCGCCGAGCGTCCCCAGCAGGAGCCGCCCGCTGTGCGACTCCACCGTGGAAAGCGGGAAGTGGGGGATCTCCTCGTAGGGGATCGCCGCTTCCACCCGGATCCGATCCGCCAGGGCGCCCAGCCCCGTCCCCAGGATCACCCCCACCGCCGGGGCGGTGCCGCTCCGCGCGCGGATGGCCGCGGCCGCCTCCGCGATCCGTCCCGACAGGCTCGCTTCCGACACGCTCACCCCTCCGTGGTGAATTCCGCTTCCTCCGGCCGCTCCGCGGCCGGGACCTCCACGGCGCCCGGCCCCAGCCGACCGTTCTCGGCCGGGCGGGCGGGCTCCCGGAAGCGCGCCTCCTCCTCGTCGATCTCGCCCAGCTGGCGCTCCACCAGCGCGCGGAACAGGCGCAGGAAGCGGGTCCGCTGCCCCTGCACCCGGCGCAGCGCCTCCGCGGCGGTGACCACCTGCCTCTTGGCCTCCTCCACGAGGCGCTCGCCCTCGGCGCGCGCCTCGCGCAGGAGGAGGTCGGCCTCGCGCTGCGCCTGCCCCTTCATCTCCTCGCGCATCTGCTGCGCGGAGACCAGCGCGTCGTTGAGCGCGCGCTCCCGCTCGCGGTACTCCGCCACCGAGTCGGCGAGCCCCTCCACGCGGGCGCCGAGCGTGGCGTTCTCCCGCACCAGCTCCTCCATCCGCTCCGCGACCAGGTCCAGGAACTCGTCCACGCGGCCCGTGTCGTAGCCGCGCATCGCCTTGGCGAAGTCGCCCTTCTTCTTGCGTACGTCGAGCGGAGTCAGGTCGATCATGGATCGCGCTCCCCGAACAGGACCGTTCCCACGCGGACGAGGGTGCTCCCCTCCTCCACGGCGATTTCGAAGTCGTTGCTCATCCCCATGGACAGGTGCAGCGCCCGGAAGCCGTCCACCTGCCGCGCCGCCTCCTCCCACAGCCGCCGCGCGCGCCCGAAGGCGGCGCGCAGCACCGCCTGGTCGTCGGTGAAGGGCGCCATGGTCATCAGCCCCTCCACCGCGAGCCCCGGCAGCCCGCAGATCCGCCCCACGGCGTCCAGCGCCTCGTCGGGGCCGAAGCCGCCCTTGGTCTCTTCCCCGGCGGTGTTCACCTGCACCAGCACGCGCGCCGTGGTCCCCGCCCGGACCGCCTCCTCGGACACGGTCTCCGCCAGGCGGAGCGAATCCAGCGAGTGGAGCAGGTCGAAGAGCGGGAGCGCCCGGCGCACCTTGTTGCGCTGCAGGTGGCCGATCAGGTGCCAGCGCGCCGCGCCGCGCCCGATCTCCGCCACCTTGTCCTCCAGCTCGGGGACGCGGTTCTCCCCCACGTCCTCCACCCCGGCCTCGCGGACGGCGCGCACGGTCTCCGCGGGATGCGTCTTGGTGACGGCGACCAGCGTGACCGGGTCGCGCCTCCCCCCGCGCTCGCGGGCGCGCTCGATGCGCTCCCGCACCTCCTCCACGCGCGCCGAAAGACTGGACGGTTGCATGGACGGATTGTAAACCCGGCGGCGACGCGGACGCAAGCGGAACTGCAGGGAACAGGGAATAGGGAACAGGGAACAGCCTGCAACTGCGGCGGCGTCGGTTGCCCGGGGGCGGGGTGCGCCGTATCGTCCCGGGCCGCGCCGACGCGCGCGAGGCGAATCACCCGCAACGAAGGCACATGCCCCGGATCGCCTGCCCCGTCTGCGACGGCGCGGAGTTTCGCGTCTACAGCACCCTGAACCGCAACCGCACGGTGGTGTGCCGCGGGTGCGGGATGTTCTACACCAACCCGCTCCCCGGGGCGGAGGAGCTGCGCGCGCGGGTGGAGGGGTCCGACCTGTATACGGAGGACCAGCTCCGCAAGACCGACTTCTTCCGGCGGCGGGCGGAGGCGCTCTTCGAGCGGGTGGAGCGGCTGCGGCCGCCGGGGCGGGTGCTGGACGTGGGGTGCGCCATCGGCACGGAGCTGGTGGTGGCGCGGGAGCGGGGATGGGAGGGCGTGGGGATCGAGCTGTCGGCGAGCTCGGTGCGGGTGGCGCGGGAGCGCGGGCTGGACGTGCGCGAGACGCCGCTGGAGGAGTGCGGCTTCGCGGCGGGAGAGTTCGGCCTGGTGACGCTCAACCACGTGCTGGAGCACATCGCCGACCCCGCGCCGTTCCTCGCCGGGGTGCGCCGCGTCCTCGCCGACGACGGCCTGCTCTTCGTCGCCGTGCCCAACGTGCGGGCGTGGATCCGCTACCTGCGCGGCGAGCGCTACGCCTGGAGCTTCCAGGACGACCACTTCCTGCACTTCTCCACCTCCACGCTCCCCCGGCTCCTCGCGCGCCACGGCTTCCGCGTGCTGCAAGTGGAGACCTCGCGCTGGCGCGACTTCCACCAGGAGCCGCGGAGCAGGTCCCTGCCCTTCCGCGCCGTCAACCGCACGGTGGAGCTGCTGGGGATGGGCGTGGAGATCTTCTGCCTGGCGCGGGCGGCGTAGGGGCGGACCTCCTCCCCCGGCCCCTCCCCGCAAGGGGGAGGGGAGAACGACACGGTAGAGGGCGGGCAATGCCGAGGTACAGGAAACCCTCCCCCAGAATTGGGGGAGGGTGGCGGCTCTCAGGCCGCCGGGTGGGGGCCCCGCGGACGCCAGCGCGAGCCCGCATGAGGGATTTCGGCCCGGAGGGGCGAGACCGCGCGGCTGTTTGCGCGGGCTCGACTCCGTTACGCACAGTTTTATCGTGCGTTACGGAGCCGAAGCCCGACCCCGGCGCCAGCCGGGGGCATGCCCGAACCCGCCGTCAAAAGCAGTTGCAGTCGCTTAAACCGCCACCGTCCGGCTGTTGGTGGCGATGACCTCCACCAGCTGGTCGTGCGTCAAACCCCGCTGGAGCTGCCCGCGGAAGGCCAGCGACACCGTGCTCGTCTCCTCGGACACCACGAGCACCAGCGCGTCCGTTTCCTCGGAAAGACCCAGGGCCGCCCGGTGGCGCGTCCCCAGGCTCTTGTCGGCGATGGGGAACTGCGTCAGCGGCAGGATGGCGCCCGCGGCGACGATGGTGTCCCCGCGGATGACGACCGCGCCGTCGTGCAGCGGCGAGTACGGCGTGAAGATGGTGGTCAGCAGCGGCGCCGAGACGCGGGCCTGCATCGGCGTTCCCGTTTCCAGGTACTCGCCGAGCCCCACCTCCCGCTCGATGGCGATGATCGCGCCGGTCTTTGCGCGCGACAGCTCGTCCACCGCCTGCGCGATCTCCTCCGCCACCTCGCTCTGCTCCAGGCGCGTGAACAGCCGCGTCAGCCGGCTCTGCCCCAGCTGGGCGAGCGCGCTGCGCAGCTCGGGCTGGAACACCACCAGCGCGGCGATTGCGCCGTACTGGAACAGGTACTCCAGAAGCTCCTGGAGGAGGCGCAGGTTGAGGACGCGGGACACGAAGTAGATGCCCACCAGCGACACCAGCCCGAAGAGCATCTGGATGGCGCGGGTCCCCGCCAGCACCAGCAGGATCCGGTAGAAGACCACGGCGACGATCGCGATCTCCAGCAGGTCCTTCCAGTCCGGGGCCAGGAAGCCCACCCGCTCCAGGAACCCGTTCACGGCGCCGCCGCGGGAACGGGGGCCGCGCGCCGCAGCGCCTCGGCCACGTCCAGCGCCTGGCGCACGACCCGCACGTCGTGCACGCGGAAGATGCGCGCGCCGTGCAGCAGCCCCACCACGCACGCCGCGGCGGTGCCGGCGTCGCGCCGCTCGGCGGGGACGCCGCCCAGGATCTGTCCGATGAACGACTTGCGGGAGGGGCCCAGGAGCAGGGGTCGGCCCAGGCGGGCCAGCTCGCCCAGGCGGGCGATGAGCTCCAGGTTGTGCTCGGCCGTCTTGGCGAAGCCGATGCCGGGGTCCAGGACCACGCGCGCGTCCGCGATGCCGGCGGCGCGGGCGCGCTCCAGCGCGGCGGCCAGCTCGTCCGCCACCTCGCCGGCGACGTCCGCGTAGCGCGCCTCGCGCTGCATGGTCTCGGGCGTCCCCCGCATGTGCATGAGCACCACCCCGGCCTCCGCCTCCGCCACCACGCCTCCCATCGCGGGGTCCGCCAGCGCCGAAACGTCGTTCACGATCTCCGCCCCCTCGGCCAGCGCAGCGCGGGCCACCTCCGCCCGCCGCGTGTCCACCGACACGGGGACGGCCAGGCGGTCCCTGAGCAGGCGGAGCGTCGGCAGGATGCGGGCCGCCTCGTCGCGCGGGGACACCGGGGCGGCGCCGGGGCGGGTGGACTCGCCGCCCAGGTCCAGCAGGTCCGCGCCCTCGGCGACCATCTCCTCGGCGCGGGCGAGGGCCCGTGCCGGGGCGTCGTACAGGCCGCCGTCGCTGAACGAGTCGGGGGTGGCGTTGAGGACCCCCATGACCAGCGGCCGCTCCAGGGACAGGGAGCGGCCGCGGATGGCCCAGGAG
>JBEVLE010000327.1:0-17209 GCA_040509335.1 Longimicrobiaceae bacterium
GGTGCCACACTGAAGGCCCCCCATCCCCCCGACCCCGGCGCCAGCCGGGGGCACGCCCAAACCCGCAGTCGAATCAACGAACTCCGAGAACTCCCATCTGTCGGGCGCGCGACCCGCCGCGGTGGGAAAAGAACGACCCCGGGCCGCATCGGGTGCAGTGCGCCGACACCGTGATGCGCTCGGCGACAACTCCCCGCCCCACGGCGCGCTCGAAGATCGCCGCGCGCAGGTCGATGGGCGCGGGGCCATCCGGCGGCGCGCACCCCGGGCGGACCCCGGCGTGCACCTCCGGCCCCACCTCGTAGCACTCGCCGCAGATGGCCGGGCCGCAGTGCAGCCACAGCTCCTCGGCGCGCGCGCCGAAGTCGGCGGCGAGCACGTCCATGGCGCGCTCCACGATGCCGCCGGCGGTGCCGCGCCAGCCGGCGTGCACCAGCGCCACGGAGCGCGTCGCCGGGTCCACCAGCGACACGGGGACGCAGTCCGCCACGCCCACGGCGAGCAGCAGCCCGGGGAGCGCGGCGGCATGGCCGTCGTAGCCGTCCATCACGGCGATCCCGGGGGCGCCGCGCTCGCGGTGGGTCCACACGTCCGCGGCGTGCACCTGGCGCGCGTGCACCACCGTTTCCGCGCCCGCGGCGGCGCGCAGGGCCCGCCAGCGGTCCAGCGCCGGGCCCACCGGCTGCGACCCCGCCAATCCCAGGTCGAAGGGCGCCTCCGGCGGGCCGGCGCCGGTGGTCCCCTGCGCCAGCCAGGGGAAGCGCTCCATCCACTCGGGGTGCGTCCACAGCGGCACGCCGCCGCCGCCGGACTCCACCTCCGCGACGACGCGCGCCCCCGCCCGCGCGCCCACTACGGCTCGACGAGGATGCCGCTGGCGTCGGGGCCGGCGCCGCGCTCTTCCACCCGCGCCTCGATGCGCTCCACCCCGCCGAGCCGCGCGCGCAGCCCGGCCACCTCGGCCTTCAGCGCGTCCAGCTCCGCCCGCAGCTCGTCGAACTCGCGCCGGGGGACCGCGTCCAGGCGCTCGCGCACCTCGTCGAAGGTGCCCTGGGCGCGGCGCACGGCCTCCTGCACCGCCTGCCTGGCGCGGTCGGGCTTCATGTCGCCGCGCTCCACGGCCTCCTGGAAGGTTTCCTCCACCGCCTCCTTGAAGGCGGCGAGGATCCCCAGCCCCGCCTTGATCCCCTCGCCGATCCCCGGCATCCGCCGCTGCTGCTCGTCCGCCACGTGGCTATCCCCCCGTTCTGGGTCCGCGGCCTAGTCGCGCTCGCGCGAGTCGGCGCGCTCGATGTCGGCGCCCAGCGCGCGCAGGCGCTCGTCGATACGCTCGTAGCCGCGCTCGATCTGCCCCACGTTGTAGATCTCGCTCTCGCCCTGCGCCCCCAGGGCGGCGATCAGCAGCCCCATCCCGGCGCGGATGTCCGGGCTTTCCACCACGCCGCCGCGCAGCTTGGAGGGGCCGATGACGATGACGCGGTGCGGGTCGCACAGGACGAGCCGGGCGCCCATGGCCACCAGCTTGTCGGTGAAGAACATGCGCGACTCGAACATCTTCTCGTGGATCAGGATCGTCCCCTCGCACTGGGTGGCGGTCACCAGCGCGATGGAGGTGAGGTCCGCGGGAAAGGCCGGCCACGGGCCGTCGTCGATCTTGGGGATGTAGCCGCCCATGTCCATCTCCACCGTGCGGGCCTGGTCCGCGGGGATGAACAGGTCGTTGCCCCGCACCTCGCCGCGCACGCCCAGGCGCGCGAACCCCAGCAGGGTGGAGTCCAGGTGGTGCGGGTCGGCGTCCTGGATCAGCAGCTCGCCCCCCGTCACCGCCGCCAAGCCGATGAACGACCCCACCTCGATGTGGTCGGCGCTGATGCGGAAGCGGCCCCCGCCCAGCGACTCGCGCCCCTCGATCACCAGCGTGCCGGTGCCGATCCCCTCTACCTTCGCTCCCATCCCGGCCACCATGTGGCACAGGTCCTGGACGTGCGGCTCGGCGGCGGCGTTGCGCAGCCGCGTGGTGCCGCGCGCCAGCGCCGCCGCCATGACCGCGTTCTCGGTGGCGGTGACGCTGGGCTCGTCCAGGAAGATGTCCGCGCCTTTGAGCCCATTGGGGGCGCGCAGCTCGAACGCCTTTGCGCCGATGCTGACCTCGGCGCCCAGGCTGCGCAGCGCCAGGAAGTGCGTGTCCATGCGCCGCCGGCCGATGATGTCACCGCCCGGCGGGGGGAGCGTCATCCCGCCCACCCGGGCCAGCATGGGGCCGGCGAGGAGGATGGAGGCGCGGATCCGCGACGCCGCCGTCTCGTCCAGCTGCACCTTGCCCACGTCCCTGGCGCAGACGGTCACCTCGTTGTCCCCGGTCCAGTCGGCCTCGGCGCCCAGGGTGCGGAGCAGGTCCATCAGGGTGAGCACGTCCTTGATCTTGGGGACGTTCTCCAGCACCACCTCCTGCTCGGTGAGCAGGGTCGCGGCGAGCATCGGCAGCGCCGCGTTCTTGTTTCCGGCGGGCCGGACCGTGCCGCGCAGCGGACGGCCACCCTGGACGATGAACTTGGGCACTCTGGGATCTCCGGGTCTGGGAAAGCGTTCACCCGTCCCCCGCGGGCTTCTGCGGCGGGGGCGGGGCTCGGTCGGGCTTGGAGCCCTCCGGCGGAGCAAGGATCGTGCGAACCCCTCGCCGCCGTCGTGGACACGCCGGCGGGTGCGGGGCGGAAAGCCCCGCGTTTCCTTGACACCCGTTCGCGGCGCGGGGTATGATACGACCCGACGGCGGGGCCGCAGCGGCCGCACCCGCCCCGTTCTCCACCGGCCCCGGGACGCGCGTGCAACTCCTGATCGCGGTGATCAACGAGGAAGAGAAGCTGGACGAGATCCTTTCGGGGTTCGTCGAGCTGGGCGTCACCGGCGCCACCCTGATCAACAGCGAGGGGATGGGCCGCTTCCTGGTGCACGACGTTCCCATCTTCGCCGGCCTGGCCGACCTGGCCTCCCGCTCGCGCCCCCGCAACTACACCATCCTCAGCGTCATCCGCGAGGAGGAAAAGGTGGACCGGGTGATCGACCTGCTCCAGAAGATCTGCGGCAGCCTGGAGGACCCGGCCACGGGGATCGTGTTCACCGTCCCGGTCACGCGCGCGGTGGGGCTTTCCCCGGAGCTGGGCAGCGAGGGGTGAGCGGCGGCGAGTGGAGCGGGGGGCGGCTGCGCCTGCGGGTGGAGCAGTTCGCGCCCGTGCTGGGCGACCCGGACGCCAACCTCCGCCAGGTGGCCGCCGCGCAGGCCGCCGCGGCGCGCGACGGGGTGGACCTGCTGGTGACGCCGGAGCTGGCGCTGACCGGGTACGACCTGCGCGACCGGGTGCACGCGCTCGCTGTGTCCGTGGGCGAGGCGCCCTTTCCCGCCCTGGCGGACGGGCCGGACGTGGTGCTGGGGATGGTGGAGCTGGGCGACGGCTTCGTCCCCTACAACACGGCGCTCCACCTGCGCCGCGGCAAGGTCCTGCACCGGCACCGCAAGCTCTACCTCCCCACCTACGGGATGTTCGACGAGGGGCGCTGGTTCGGCGCGGGCGACCGGGTGCGCGCCTACGACGCGGGCGGCGGGTGGCGGGTGGGGCTGCTGGTGTGCGAGGACCTGTGGCACCCCTCGCTCACGTACCTGCACGCGGCGGCGGGCGCCAACCTGATCGTGGCGCAGTCGGCGGCGGCGGGGCGCGGCGCGTGGGAGGGCGGCGCGGAGGGCGCGCGCTTCGCCTCGTGGAAGGCGTGGGAGCACCTGGCCATCGCGGCTGCCACGGCGTACGGGACCTACGTGGTGGTCGCCAACCGGGTGGGCGTGGAGGGAGGGGCGGTGTTCGCGGGGGGCTCGCTGATCGTGGGCCCGGACGGCGCGGTGCTGGCCCGCGGCGGCGACCTGCACAAGGACCGCGTCACCGCGGACCTGTCGCTGGACGCGGTGGCCCGGGCGCGCCGCCCGTACGCGCACGCGCGCGACGAGGACCCGCGCCTGGTGCTGCGCGAGCTGGCCCGCATCGTGGCGGAGGAGGAGGCACGGTGAGGGAAGCCCGCATCGGCGAGCTGGTGGCCGCGGTGGCGCGGCAGGCTCTCGCGGACGGGGGCGCGGCCCGCGTCGCGCTCGCCGACGACGGCTCCCCGGAGGCGGGGCTCGCCGCGCGCCTGCTGGAGCCGCTGGGGGCGGACGCCCTGCTGCGGGTCCGGGCGGACGCCCCGGGGGTGGAACCACTCTTGCACGCCCTGCACGGCATGGGTGCCGGAGAGAGGGCGTCGCGCGAGGCGGCGGGGCTCGCGGCGCGGCTCGCGCCGGACGCGCTCGCGGCCGCGCCGGAGAACAAGACCGTGCTCCTCCTGTGCGGCACGCTCCCGCCGGAGCCCTTTCTCCCGCTGGGCGACCTGTACGCCGGCGAGGTGGCGGAATTGTGCGGCGCATGGTCGGCCCCGGAGGCGCTGCGGACGCTGGCGGACGCGGCGGGCGGGATCGTGCGGCTGGACGGCGCCCTGCGCGCCTGGCTGGACCGGCGGGACCCGTCGGGGCTGGACCGGCTCCCGGCGGGGGTGGCGGAGGAGGTCCGCCGCCGCTTCGCCCGCGGGCGCCCCTCGCGCTTCGCCGTGCGCCTGGTCCCCAAGGTGGGATACCGGACGCTCGGCGTGGACCTGTTCGAATGAAGGGAACCCCTTCCCTCTTCCCGGAGGACCTCGTTTGATCTCCCTTGAGATGTTTTCGCCGGCGGCCCTCCCCCTGCTCCTGGCGCAGACCGGCCCCGCCATCGCCGACACCATCGTCACGGTGCAGGCCGGCTCGCGCGGCTTCCAGTACTGGATCGACCTGCTCCAGAGCATCGCGAGCATCGTCATCGCCCTGGCGCTGATCGCCATCGCCATCCCGCTCATCCCGGCGGCGTGGAACTCGCGCAAGGTGTACTCCAAGATCAACCAGGTGGTGGACCGGCTGCGCGACGACATCAACCCCATCGTGCGGCACGCGGCGGCGGTCGCGGACAACGTGGACTACATCTCCACCTCCATCCGCGCGGACGTGCAGCTGCTCAACCAGACGGTCGCCAGCGCCAACCAGCGGGTGAACCGGGTGGCGGCGCTGGCGGAGCAGCGGGTCAACGAGCTGAACGCGCTGCTGGAGGTGGTGCAGGAGGAGGCGGAAGGGTTGTTCATCGAGACCGCGTCCACCGTGCGCGGGGTGCGCGTGGGGGCGGAAACCTTCCGCCGCTTCCAGGAGGACGGGGAGCTCGGCCGCCTGGACGACGACGTCTTCGACGACGACGTCGTGCTGGAAGACCGCGGCGACCGGCTGGACATCAACATCGAGCCGCGCCGGGGGTGAGGCGCGGCACCGCCGCCCGCCCTCCCGCGACACAACCGACGAAACCGGAGAACCCAATGCCTCGCCAGGACACCGTGGACTTCCTGACCGCCTTCGCCGTGGGCACCGTGCTCGGCATCGGGGCGACGCTCCTCCTCCAGCCGGAGCGGCCCACCGCCCGCGACCGGGTCGCGAAGCAGCTGAAGCCCTACAAGCGCCGCATGGAGCGCAGCTACGACAAGCTCCGCGGCGGGCTGAGCGACGGGGCGGACGCCACCTCGGACATGACGGGCGAGGTGATCTCGGCCGGGCGCGAGCTGATCTCGGAGTTCCGCGAGGAGGTGGCGCAGATCCTGGGCGAGGCGCGTAGCGACCTGCAGGAGCTGGCGCAGGGCAAGGTGCGCGAGGTGGCGCGCCAGGCGAAGCGCACGCGCCGGAAGTTCGGGATGTGACGCGGTGACGCTCGCGGTCTCGCTCGCCGTCGCCGTCGTCGCCCTGTTCCTGTTCCCGGACCCCGCCTGGGCGTGGGGTCCGGCCACGCACGTGTACCTGGGTGTGGGGCTGCTGGACGCCCTGCACCTGGTCCCCCCCGCGGTGCGCGCGCTGCTGGCGGCGTACCCGCACGACTTCCTGTACGGCTCGGTGGCGGCGGACATCTCGCTCGCCAAGAAGTACGTGCCGGAGGGGCGCCACTGCCACCACTGGCACATCGGCGAGGAGATCTTCGCCACGGCGCAGACGGACCGGCTGCGCGCCATGGGCCTGGGGTACCTGGCCCACCTGGCGGCGGACACGGTCGCGCACAACACCTACGTCCCCCGGCAGCTCCTCCTCACCTCGTCCACCAAGGGGCTGGGGCACTCGTACTGGGAGCACCGCATGGACGTGCAGCTCCCGGAGCGCTACACGCAGCTTGCCCGCCACGTGGTGATGGACCACGACCACTCGGAGGCGGACGCGCTCTTCGACCGGGTGCTCTCGGCGACGCTCTTCTCCTTCCAGACCAACCGGCGGATCTTCCGCGGGATGATCCGCTTCCAGGACAACGACCGCTGGCACTCGATCTTCGGCTCCGTACTCCAGAACTCGCGGTGGCAGCTCGATGACGCCACCATCGAGGCGTACGTGGTGAGGTCGTTCGACTACGTGGTGGACTACCTGTCACGGCGGGGCGAGGCGATCGCGGCGGGGCTGGACCCCATCGGCGAAAAGAACCTGCTGCTCAGCAAGCAGGTGCGGCGGATGGCGCTCAAGGAGGGGAAGGCGAACGCGCCGTCGGTGCTGGCGGGGCTGGCGGACGACTTCTTTCCCATGCCGGAGGTGCCGTTCGGGCACTGGGGGAGGAAGGCTCCTTCCAACGCGGGGAGCTCGCAGTAACCCGCGCCGCGAGACTTAAGCTACCGCTGGAGTTCGGTGGATGAAGCGCGGAGTTCTGCATCGCCGGAACGAGTCGTTGCGAACCGGCCTTCCTCCAGGAACGCGTCGATCAGGCGCCGCACGTCGCGCCGGTTCATGATGAACGTGTGCGCCGACGGTACCACGATGCTCGCCGCGGCGCCCGGCAGCCGCGTTTCCTCCACCGTGACCTTGCCGTCGTACCGGCCCGCGATCACCCCCACCTCCACGCCGGCCGGCAGCGGGATCTCCCCCGCGATGCCTTCCGCGCCCGTCCGCAGCTCCGGGAGCGGCTTCAGCAGCCACCCCAGCCACGGCGCGTAGCGGTCCGCGGAGTGCGAGCCCTGGTTGGGCGGCGCCAGCATCACCACGCGCCCCACGCCCTCCGGCGGCTCGTTGGCGAGCACCCAGCGGACGATGATGTTGCCCAGGCTGTGCCCCACGAAGTGCACCCGCTCCGGCCGCGCCCCGCCGCGCGACTCCAGCTCCGCAGAGAGCTGACGCCCCAGCTCGGGGATGGATCGCGTGTAGCTGGAGTAGCCCCAGTTCAGCACCTCGTACCCCTCGCGCTCCAGCGCCCACGCGAGCGGCGCCATGGACAGCCGGGTACGGCCCAGCCCGTGGACGAGGACGACCAGCTCCCCGTTCTTCTCCGCGGCCCGCGGCGCCTCCGCGACGGCGGACAGCGCGGGCGGCAGGCACTCCGGCGCGCAGCCGGCGAACGGCGCCATGCCCGTGCACGCCAGCCCGACGACGAGCACCCCGCCGAACAGCCACCACCGCGCCCGCTTCGACCTCATCTCGCCTCCAGCTTATCGATCAGGACCGCGCCCGCCTGTCGCGGGTCGGCCGTGCCGCCCGAGCGGCGCACGAGCTCCTCTACGAAGAAGTCCAGCAGCCGGGTTTCACCCGCGCGGTAGCGCTCGACCTCGGCGGGGTGCTCGCGAAGCACCTCGTCCGCCAGGGCGCCCAGCACGTCCGCGTCGTCCACCCGCTGCCACCCCTCCTCGCCCACGACCTGCGCCGCCGGCTTCCCCGTCTCCACCATCCGCGCGAACACCCGCTTCGCCACCGGCCGCGAGACGATCCCCGCCGCCAGCAGCTCGATCAGCCCCGCAAGGTCCGCCGGGCGCACCGGGAAGCGGTCCAGGTCGCCCCCCGCCGCGTTGGCCGCGGCCAGGAAGTCGCCCATCACCCACGACGACGCCTCGCGCGGGTCCGTCCGCCGCGCCACCGACTCGTAGAAGTCCGCGATCTCGCGCGTGGAGGTGAGCACCTCGGCGTGCTGTGCCTCCACCGCGTAGTCCTTGACGAAGCGCGCGGCGCGGACGTCGGGCATCTCCGGGACCGCCTGGCGCAGCCGCTTCATCCGCTCCTCGGCGAGCACCAGCGGCGGCAGGTCGGGCTCCGGAAGGTAGCGGTGGTCGGCGTCCTCCTCCGCGACCGGGAGGACGCGCGTCTCCCCACGCGCCGCGTCCCACACTAGCGTTGCGGGCTGTACGGAGCCGCCCGCGGCGAGCACGCCCTCCTGCCGCTCCAGCTCGAAGGCCAGCGCCCGCTCCACCCCGGCGAACGAGTCCAGGTTCTTGACCTCCGTACGCGTGCCCAGCGTGCTGGTCCCCGCGGGGCGCAGCGACACGTTGGCGTCCACCCGGAGCCGACCCTCCTGCATGTCGCAGTCGCCCAGGCCCACGTACTGGAGCACCTGCTTGAGGCGCGTCAGGAAGGCGCGCGCCTGGGCCGGCGAGCGCAGGTCCGGCTCGGTGACGACCTCCACCAGCGGCACGCCCGCGCGGTTCAGGTCCAGCGCGGTGGCCCCGGGCACCCGGTCGTGCAGCGACTTCCCCGCGTCCTCCTCCAGGTGGACGCTGCGGATGCGGACCGCCGTCGGCTTTCCGCCGTCCGCGTCCGGCACCAGCAGGTAGCCGCCGGTGGCCAGCGGCTGGCCGTGCTGGGTGATCTGGTAGCCGCGAGGGAAGTCCGTGGAGAAGGAGTGCTTCCGCGCGAAGGCGGAGCGCTCCTGCACCGTGGAGCTGAGCCCCAGCGCCGCCATCACCGCCAGGTCCACCGCCTGCTCGTTGAGCGCGGGGAGGGCGCCGGGGAGCCCCAGGCACACGGGGCAGACGTGCGTGTTGGGCGGCGCCCCTGGCTCCGCCAGGTCGCCGCAGAACAGCTTGGTGCGCGTGCGCAGCTGCACGTGCACCTCCAGCCCGATCGCCGCCTCATGGCGCGCTTCGGCCATGGCGCTCACCTCGCGGCCGCGGGTGCCGACGGCACCGCCAGGGGACTCGACACCAGCGACTGCTCCAGCGCGTGCCCCGCGCGCACGATCTCCGGCTCGCCCCACGGGCGGCCGACGAGCTGCCCGCCCACGGGGAGCCCGTCCGCCAGCCCCAGGGGGAGCGAGAGCGCCGGGAGCCCGGCCAGGGCGGGTCCCGCGGTGAACGCGTCGGACAGGAGCATGGCGTAGGGGTCGACGACTTCGCCCAGGCGGAAGGCGGGCGACGGCGTGGTGGGGGTGAAGACGGCGTCGACGCCGGAGTCGAAGGCCCAGCGGAAGTCCAGCGCGACCAGCCCACGGACGCGGGCGGCATGGCCGTAGATCTCGTCGTGGCGCCCCGCGGACAGCACATGGGTGCCCAGCAGGATCCGCCGCTTCGTCTCGGCGCCGAAGAGGGCGCGCGTCCCTTCCCACACCTCCTCCACCGAGCGCGCGCCGGCGACCGGCGCCCCGAAGCGCACGCCGTCGATGCGCGCCAGGCTGGACGACGCCTCCGCCGCGGCGAGCACCGCGTACGCGGGGACGGCGTAGGCGGTGTGCGGCAGCGAGATCTCGCGCACCTCGGCGCCCAGCTCCTCCAATCGCCGGAGCGCCGCGCGGCACAGGGCCCGCACCCGCGGGTCCAGCGAGTCGGGCATGTACTCGGCCGGGACGCCGATGGTCATTCCCTCCACGCCCTCGCCCAGGTTCACGGACACGTTGGCCACGGGCACGTCGGCGCTGGTGGAGTCCAGGGGGTCGCGCCCGGCGACCACCTGGAGCAGGTACGCGGCCTCGTACACCGAGCGCCCCAGCGTCCCCACCTGGTCCAGCGACGGCGCGAAGGCCACCAGCCCGTAGCGCGACACCCGCCCGTAGGTGGGGCGGATGCCCACCACGCCGCAGAACGCCGCCGGCTGCCGCACGGCACCCCCCGTGTCCGACCCGAGCGCCAGCGGGACCACCCCCGCCGCCACCGCCGCCGCCGAGCCGCCGGAGCTCCCTCCCGCCACGCGCGAGCGGTCCCACGGGTTGCGCGTGGGCCCGTACGCGGAGTGCTCGGTGGACGAGCCCATGGCGAACTCGTCCAGGTTGGTCTTTCCCAGCACCACGGCGCCTGCCTCGCGCAGGCGCCGCACGGCGGTGGCCTCGTAGGGCGACACGTAGCCGTGCAGCACCCGCGAGCCGCAGGTGGTGGGAAAGTCCGTGGTGCACAGGTTGTCCCCGACCGCCACCGGGATCCCGGCGAGCGGGGAGAGCGCCTTGCCGTCGCGGAGGTCGGCCTCCACCTCCAGCGCCCGCTTGAAGGCGCGCTCCAGGTCGAAGGCGATGAACAGGTTGAGCGGCTCGGGCCCGGACTCCGCCGCGGCGAGCGCCGCCGCCGCCGACTCCACCAGCGCAGTGGGCGATAGCCGCCGCTTGCGGATCCCCTCCGCGAGCTCCGCCAGCGGCAGCGTGGCAAGCGGCGCGCTCAAGGCGCCTCGCCGCGCGCGCCCGCGTCCGGCGCCGGCGGGCGCGGCACCACGAAGAACCCGTCCTCCCACGCCGGCGCCAGCATGTCGGGCGAGCGGTGCAGCAGGTCGGCGCCGTAAGCGTCGGCGCGCAGCGGCGCCGCGCGCTCCTCGCCCGCCCCCGGCACCGCCTCCCTGCCGTCGGCGCGGCCCAGGACGCCCACCTGCTCCAGGATGGCGCCCAGCTCCCCGGCCATCGCCGCGGCCTCGGCGTCGTCCAGCCGCAGCCGCGCGAGCGCCGCCAGGCGCCGTACTTCCTCGGGTGTGATCGGCATGAACTGCAGGGAACAGGGAACAGGGAACAGGGAACAGGGAACAGCCCGCGAGCACATGCAAATGGCAGGCTCGCAGGCCCCCACCCGGCGGCCTGAGAGCCGCCACCCTCCCCCGTGCCGGGGGAGGGGAAGCTCCACGCTGACGATCCCCGCCTTCCACGTTGTCGTTCTCCCCCTTGCCCCCACTTGCGGGGGAGAGGGGGCCGGGGGGTGAGGGGGCCCACCCCCGCGGACGCCAGCGCGACGCCCGCGTGAGGGATTTCGGCCCGAAGGGGCGAGACCGCGCGGCTGTTTGCGCGGGCTCGACTCCGTTACGCAGCGTTGTTTGCTGCGTTACGGAGCCGAAGCCCGACCCCGGCGACAGCCGGGGGCACGCCCGAACCCGCAGTTCAAAGCCGTTGCCGTCAATCCCAGTCCGGCTCCAGGTTCGCGTACCGCAGCACCACCTTCTTCCGACCCACGGAGTCGAAGTCGATGGTCACGCGCACATCCGCGCCCACGCCGGACAGCTCCGCCACGGTGCCGCCCCCGAACTGCGGATGCCGCACCCGCGCGCCCTTGACCAGCCGCGGCGTTTCCTGCGAGTCCGAATAGTCCACCTGGTACGAATCGTCGTCCGAGACCGACTTCGGAGCCGCCTTCGGAGCGGTCCGGCCCGAAGACGACGAGGACGACGCGTACCCCAGGTCGCCGAAGTCGCCGAAGCCCAGCCGGTCGCGCCGGGAGCGCATCCCCCCCGCCCCGCCCTGCGCGCGGTACGCCTTGTAGGTGCCCAGCCGCTCCAGCACCCGCTGCGTCTGGCGCGTTTCCACCAGCTCCTTGGGCACGCCCTCCAGGAACGACGACGCCACCGAGTCCATCCACTCCCCGCCCCGCCGCCGCCGCCGCGCGTAGGCCAGGTACAGCTTCCGCTCCGCCCGCGTGATCCCCACGTAGAACAGGCGCCGCTCCTCCTCCAGCGTCGCCGGGTCGTCGTAGGCGCGCGAAAGCGGGAAGAGCCCTTCCTCCAGCCCGGCGATGAAGACCAGGGGAAACTCCAGCCCCTTGGCGTTGTGCAGCGTCATCAGCGAAAGCGCGTCCGCGCCGGGATCGTGCTGGTCGATGTCCGCCACCAGCGCCACGTGGCTCAGGAACACGTCGATCGCCCGCGGCGGCGCGTCGCCCTCCTCCAGCTCGGGGAGCAGCTCCGGGTCGCCCGCGGCCAGGCGCGACTCGATGTCCGCCGCGCCCGCCACCAGCTCGTCCAGGTTGGCGATGCGGTCGTCGCCCTCCGGCCCCTCCTCGCGCAGCGACTCCACCAGCCCCGACTCCCGCACCAGCTCGCGCAGCAGCTGGTCCAGCGCCACGCCCCGCTCCGCCAGCACCGCGTGCTTGTGCACCAGCCCCGCCAGGTCGGCCAGCGCCGTCACGGCGGCTCCGCGCAGCCCGGGGACCCCCTCCGCCAGCGCGGCCGCCTCCAGCAGCGGCATGCGCGACTCGTTGTTGCGGCGCGAGGGCTGCCCGGACGCCCACTCCGCCAGCCGCGCCACCGAGGTGTCGCCGATCCCCCGCTTGGGGACGTTGACGATGCGCAGGAAGGCCTCGTCCGCGGTGGGGTTCGCCACCAGGCGCAGGTACGCCATTGCGTCCTTGACCTCGCGCCGCTCGTAGAAGCGCGTGCCGCCCACGATGCGGTACGGCAGCCCCTCGCGGATCAGCGCCTCCTCCAGCGGGCGGGACTGCGCGTTGGTGCGGTACAGCACCACGAACTGGCGCGGCCCCAGCTCCGGGTTGTCGCCCATGCGCGCCACGGTCTCCGCCACGATCCACTCCGCTTCGTCCGCCTCGTCCGCGCACTCCACCAGGGTGATGCGCTCCCCGGCCGGGTTGTCCGTGCGGAGCGTCTTGCCCTTGCGGTTGACGTTTTCCGCGATCACCCGGTTGGCCGCGTCCAGGATGGTCTGCGAGGAGCGGTAGTTCTGCTCCAGGCGGATCATGCGCGCGTCGGGGAAGTCCTTTTCGAAGTCCAGGATGTTGCGGATGTCCGCACCGCGCCACCCGTAGATGGACTGGTCGTCGTCGCCCACCACGAACAGGTTGCCGTGCTCCTCGGCCAGCAGGCGCAGGAACACGTACTGCGCGCGGTTGGTGTCCTGGTACTCGTCCACCAGCACGAAGCGGAATCGCTCGCGGTACGCCTCCAGCACCCCCGGGAAGGCGCGCAGCAGCTCCACCGGCTTCACGAGCAGGTCGTCGAAGTCGAAGGCGTTGGCGTCGCGCAGCGCCCGCTGGTAGCGCTCGTACGCCTGCCCCACCTTCTGCTGGAAGGGGTCGATCGCCGCCTCCTGGTACGCCTGCACCCCCGTCAGCTCGTTCTTGGCCGCCGAGACCGCCGCCTGGAACGCCTTCGGGCTCCAGCGCTTGGGGTCCAGCTGCAGCTCGTCCTTGACGATGCGGCGCATCAGCCCCTCGGCGTCCGCCGCGTCGTAGATCACGTAGCTGGGCGTCCACCCCAGCCGCGTGGCGTGCCGCCGCAGGATGCGCGCGCCGATGGCGTGGAAGGTCCCCATCCACATCCCCGCCGGGTCGCGTCCCAGCAGGTCGCGGATGCGGTCGCGCATCTGCGCCGCCGCCTTGTTGGTGAAGGTGAGCGCGAGGATGCTCGCCGGGTCCACCCCGAACTCCTCCACCAGGTTGGCGATGCGGTGGGTGAGCACGCGGGTCTTCCCGGAGCCGGCTCCCGCGAGCACGAGCAGAGGCCGCTCGAAGTGCTCGGCGGCCTCGCGCTGCTCCGGGTTCAGGTGCGACAGGTCCAGCGCCATCGTTTTCTGTTGAAAAGATGAAAAGCGTGTTTGGGCGTGCCCCCCCGTGCCGGGGGGTCGGGCTGCGCGCGCACTAGGGGAGCAAACAACGCTCCCCAAGTGCGGCGAGCCCCCGCGGAAACCGCCCCGCGGGGTCTCGCCCCTCCGGGCGCGCATCCCTCACGCGGGTTCCCGCTGGCGCCCGCGGGAGGGTGAGGGCCGTCGCCGTTGCAGGCTGTTCCCTGTTCCCTATTCCCTGTTCCCTAGTCCGTCGGCGCCACCGGCAGCAGCATCACGAACGTCGCGCCCTTTTCCGTGTTTTCCAGCTCCAGCCGGCCGCCGTGCACGTCCTGGACGATGCGGCGCGAGAGCGAGAGGCCCACGCCCCAGCCGCCCTTCTTGGTGGACACGCCGGGGTCGAAGATGCGCTTCCGCACGGCGGGGGAAACGCCGGGGCCGTCGTCCGACACGCGGATGGCGATGCGGCGGGGGGTGTGCTCCTCCGCGCGGACGACGATCGTCCCCCCGGTGCCGGCCAGCGCGTCCAGCGCGTTCTTGATCAGGTTCTCCAGCGCCCACTCCAGCAGCACCGAGTTGCCCAGCGCCTGCGGCAGCTCCGGCGCCGCCTCCATGTGCAGCTCAACCCCGCGCCCGAACTTGGGGAGGCGCACCCGCACGTAGCGCTCCAGGCCGCGCAGCAGCGAGCGCACGTCCACCGGCTCGCGGCGCACCGGCCGCCCGATCCACTCGAAGCGGCGCGACACCTTTTCCAGCCGGTCCAGGTCCGCCTCCATCTCGCCGGCCACCGCGGGGAGCGAGGCCATGTCCTCGCGCTCCTCGGCGGGGAGGCGGAGGATCTCCACCCAGCCGCTCAGCGAGGAGAGCGGTGTCGCCATCTGGTGCGCGGACTCGCGCGCCATGGCCGCCCAGATCCGCTCCCGCTCCGTGCGCCAGTTGTGGCGGATCATCCAGGCCGCCGCCACCAGCAGGCCGGTGAGCGCGCCCACCTGCAGCCAGGGGATCCAGCGCAGCCGCCGCACCGTGGGCGGGTCGCCGAAGAAGATGATCCCCAGCCCCGGCTCCACGATGGGCTCGTTGCGCCGCGCCAGCTCGCGCGCGTACGCCCGGATGGCCTCGTGGTCGTCCGGGTTGGCGACGTCCGCCTCGAAGGGGAGGTTGATGGCGGCGCCCGGCACCCCGTCCTCGTCGGTGACGATCAGCGGGATGCGCAGCTGCTGCATCTCGCCGGACACCTTGAGGAGCGTCTGCAGCGCCGCGTCGTCCGCCGGGTCGTTGAGCCCCCGGAGAATGCGGATGTAGATGCGGGAGTGGACCACCGCGTCGCGGCGCATCTCCCGCACCAGCAGCTCGGTGTACACCAGGTACCACCCGAGCGTGGCCGCCGCCAGCAGCGCGAGCGCCGTCGGCAGGTAGCGGCGGTTCATGGCGAGTTATACGGGTAGAAGCGGGTTGAACGACTGGGTTCGGGCGTGCCCCCGGCTGCGCCGGGGTCGGGCTTCGGCTCCGTAACGCACGAAACAACCGTGCGTAACGGAGTCGAGCCCCGGCAAACACCCGCCGGGTCTCGCCCCTCCGGGCCGAAATCCCTCACGCGGCATCGCGCCGGCGTCCGCGGAAATTCGCCTCTGTCGTGCTCCCCCTCTCCCCTTGTGGGAGAGGGGGCCGGGGGGTGAGGGGTCGCCGTTGCCGTTGAAGGCTATTCCCTGTTCCCTGTTCCCTGTTCCCTCGAGATCACGTCCGCGCGCAGGTACGGGCGCAGCACCTCGGGAACGACCACGGAGCCGTCCGGCTGCTGGCCGTTTTCCAGGATGGCGACCACCGTGCGCGGCAGCGCCAGGCCGGAGCCGTTCAGCGTGTGGGCGAACTCCGGCTTCTCGCCGGCGGCGGGGCGGAAGCGGATCCCGGCGCGGCGCGCCTGGAAGTCCATGAACGCCGAGCAGCTGGACACCTCCAGCCAGCGGTCCACCCCGGGCGCCCACACCTCCAGGTCGTACGTCTTCGCCGAGGAGAAGCCCAGGTCCCCGCCGGCCAGCAGCAGCACGCGGTAGGGGAGGCCCAGCAGCTGGAGCACCCGCTCCGCGTGGCCGGTGAGCTCCTCCAGCGCCGCCTCCGAGCGCTCCGGGCGCTCGAACCTCACCAGCTCCACCTTCTCGAACTGGTGAAGCCGCAGCAGCCCGCGCGTGTCCTTGCCCGCCGCGCCCGCTTCCCGCCGGAAGCAGGGGGAGTACGCCACGTAGGCGATGGGGAGGCGGTCCGGGGCCAGCAGCTCGTCGCGGTGCAGGTTGGTGACCGGCACCTCCGCCGTGGGGATCAGCGACAGGTCGTCCGCGGGGAGCACGTAGGCGTCGTCCTCGAACTTGGGGAACTGCCCCGTGCCCGTCATGGACGCGCGGTTCACCACGAAGGGCGTCGCCACCTCGGTGTAGCCGTGCTCCTCGGTGTGCAGGTCGATCATCCAGCTCACCAGCGCCCGCTGCAGGCGCGCGCCCATCCCGCGGTACGCCGGAAAGCCGCTCCCCGCCACCTTGGCCCCGCCCGCCAGGTCCAGGATCCCCAGCTCCGCCGCGATCTCCCAGTGCGGGCGCGGCGTGAAGTCGAAGACGCGCGGCTCGCCCCAGGTGCGGACGGTCTGGTTGCTTTCCTCGCCGCCGGGGGGGACGCTCGGGTGCGGGGTGTTGGGGACGCGCAGGAGAAGGTCGTCCGTTTCCGTCTCCACCTCGCGCAGGCGCGCGTCGATCTCGCGGATGCGGTCGTTCACCGCGCGCATCTCCTCCACCAGCTCCGCGGCGTCGTCGCCGGCGCGCTTGCGGGCCCCCACCTCCTGCGACACCGCGTTGCGGCGCGCCTTCAGGGCGTCGCCCTCGCCCACCAGCGCGCGCCGCTCCTCGTCCAGCGCGAGCACCCGGTCCAGCGCCGCGTTCGTCTCGTCCTTGCCGCGCACGGCGAGCCGTTCGCGGACCGCGTCCGCCTCCGCGCGGACCCGCCTGACGTCCAGCATCCGTCAGTCCTCCGGCGCCAGGCGCGTGTCCTGGCAGCCGGCGCTGGTGGCCACCGCCAGCGTCACCGTCCCCGCCGCCGCGTTCAGCGCCAGCGGCTGCACCTTGGCGAACTGCCAGCAGTTGACGGTGCTCAGCCGGTACACCCGCGAGCGCACCACGTACACGCTCCCCACCGACAGGGCGACCCCGCGCGCGGAGTTGAAGCGCGACGACGCGGGCGCCTCGTCCAGCCCCTCGAAGGTGGTGCCGGCGATGGCGTCGGTCACGGCGGCCCGCTGCGACTCCAGCCCCACGGCTCCGCGGGGGAGGAGCGAGAAGGTCCCGTTCTGCAGGCGGACCGTGACGTCCCACACGTCCGCCTCGCTCGGGCGCTCCGGGAAGCGCCCGCCGCCCAGGGAGAGCCCGTCGCCGGAGATCACGTCCAGCGCCGTGGGGACGCTGTCGGGGACCAGCGACGGCACGCCGATGGTGACGGTGTCGGTCACGATCACCTGCTCCCCGATCCCGGTGGGATCGTCGCAGGCGGCGAGCGAGAGCGCCGTCGTGGCGAGCAGGGGAAGGGCGAGGACGAGGCGGAAAAGGCGCAAGGGAGATGCTCCGGAAACGATTCGTAAAAAGGGTCCCGCGCGGGCGTGG
>JBEVLE010000328.1:0-3935 GCA_040509335.1 Longimicrobiaceae bacterium
CCCCTCCGGCCGACGTGGCCGGAGGGGCTTTCCGCGCTTGGAGGGGTGGGTCACTCGGACGGGACCGGGGCGGAGGCGGCGACGGGGAGGCGGACGGTGAAGGTGCTGCCGCGGCCGGGCTCGCTCTCGGCGCGGATGGCGCCGCCGTGGCGCTCGGCGACCATGCGGGCGATGGCCAGCCCCAGGCCGGTGCCGCCGGCGCGGGTGCGCGCCTCGTCGCCGCGGTAGAAGCGGTCGAAGACGCGCGGCAGCTCGTCCGGGGCGATCCCGGTGCCGGTGTCGTGCACGGACACCTCCACCCGGCGCTCGCCGCCCTCGTCGCCGGAGGGGGCGCCCAGGCGCAGGGTGACGACGCCGGCGTCGGTGAACTTGACGGCGTTGGACACCAGGTTGAGGAACAGCTGCCGCAGCGGGCGCTCCTCGCCGGGGACCGCCACGGGACCCGCGGCCTCCAGGCGCACCTCCACCGGCTTGCCCACCGCCAGCGCCTCGCCGATCTCGCGCACGTCCTCCAGCAGCGGCAGCAGCTCCACCGGCCGCGCGCCCACCCCCTCCGCGGACTCCTCCCCGCGGGCCAGCGTCAGCAGCCCCTCCACCAGCCCCAGCATCCAGTGCGTCTCGTCCAGCACCTCGCCCAGCGTTTCGCGCAGCTCCTCGGGCGGGCGCTCCCGCGCCAGCGCCACCTGCGCCGAGCCCTGGATTGCGGTGAGCGGGGTGCGCAGCTCGTGGCTGGCGTCGGCGGTGAAGCGGCGCAGCGCGTCCACGGCGCGCTCCAGCCGCTCCAGCATGCCGTTGACCGCCAGCGACAGCTCCTGGAGCTCCGCGGGGCGCTCCGGCACCTCCACGCGCCGCGACAGCCCGCCGATGCCGATCTCCCGCGTGGCGCCCACCAGCCGGTCCAGCGGGCGCAGGATGCGGTCTGCGAGGGAGCGGCCGCCCATGGCCGCCGCCGCCGCGGTCACGGGGATGAGGATCAGCGAGATCACCAGGAAGGTGCGCAGCGCGCGCCCCTCCACGTCGCCGGTGCGCGCCACGTAGATGTCCAGCACGTCGCCGTTGGGGAGCCGCGAGCGCCGCAGCAGCGCTTCCACGTCCCCCTTGCCCGGCTTGACCTGCCTTTCCTCCATGGTGACCCGCGGCACGTGCTGCGGGATGATGAGCTGCTCCGCCGTGAGCGCCGACTGCCGCAGCGAGGCGGTGCCGGCCCCCGCGAGCGTCTGCGCCAGGATCAGGTAGGTGAGCCCCGCGAACAGCGTCAGCGCCACCAGCAGCACCACGGAGTACCACAGGACGATCTCCCGGCGCAGCGACGGCGGGCGGGGTCGATGGGTCATGAGGAACGGCAGGGAACAGGGAACAGGGAACAGGGAACAGCCTTCAACGGCCACGACGAACCCGCATGAGGGATTTCGGCCCGGAGGGGCGAGACCCGGCGGGGCTGTTTCCGCCGGGGCTCGACTCCGTTAGCGAGCGTTGTTTGCTCGCTTACGGAGCCGAAGCCCGACCCCGGCGCAGCCGGGGGCACGCCCGAACCCAGCTCGTAGACGTTCAACTTTCCTCCTGGCCGGGGGTGCGCACGATGTAGCCGACGCCGCGTACGGTCTGGATGATACGGCGCTCGGGGTCCAGCTTGTTGCGAAGCGAGTTGATGAACACGTCCACCACGTTGGTCCCGGGGTCGAAGCGGATCCCCCACACGTGCTCCATGAGCACGGCGCGCGACAGGGGACGGTCGGCGTTGCGCACCAGGTACTCCAGCAGCGCGAACTCCTTGGGCGTCAGCTCCACCTTGTCGCCCCCGCGCCGGACCTCGTGCGAGGCGGGGTCCAGCTCCAGGTCGCCGGCCCGGAGCACGGCGGGCGCGCCCCCGCCCGTGCGGCGCAGCAGCGCCCGCAGGCGGGCCGCCAGCTCGGGGAAGTCGAAGGGCTTGGTCAGGTAGTCGTCGGCGCCGGCGTCCAGCCCCTCCACCTTGTCCTCCACGCGGTCGCGCGCGGTGAGCAGGAGCACCGGAAAGGTGATCCCCGCCTCGCGCAGGTCGTGCACCAGCTGGGTGCCGCTGCGCCCGGGGAGCATCACGTCCACCACGGCGGCGTCGAACCCCTCGGCGGACGCCTTGCGGAAGGCGGTGTCGCCGTCCTCCGCGGTTTCCACGGTGTACCCTTCCTCGCGCAGTCCCTTCCGCAGGAAACCCAGGATTCCTACGCTGTCCTCCACCACCAGGATCCGCATGGCCGCTGTATTAACGGGGTTTAATGGAGCCCTAACTCTTCCTTAACCGAACTCCGGAACGGGCCTTCTCGCGGCCGGGTAGGAAGCCGCGGAACCAGGATCACGGTCCCTGAAACGCTCACGGGAGGTTGCACAAGATGAACAGGATCCGCAAGCTCGCGGTGCCGGGCGCGCTGGTCGTCGGGATGGGGGTCGCGGCGACGGCGATGGAAGTGGCGAAGGACCCCCTCCCGGACCTGGGCGCCCAGGCGGTGCAGCAGCCCTCCGTGGGAGCGCGGATCGCCGGCCCGGAGTCGCTGTCGACGGCGTTCCGCAGCGCCAGCAAGGGATCGCTCCCCGCGGTGGTGTACGTCAAGACCGAGACCGCCGCGCGCACGGTGGCCTCGCAGGTCCCGGACCAGTTCCGGGGGACGCCCATGGAGCAGTTCTTCGGGGGCGGGCGGCAGATGGTGCTGCCGCCGGAGGAGGGGAGCGGCTCGGGCTTCATCATCCGCGAGGACGGCTACGTGCTCACCAACAACCACGTGGTCGCCAACGCGTCGCGGGTGACGGTGGTGCTGGCCGACAAGCGGGAGATGAGCGCCCGGGTGGTGGGGCGCGACCCCAACACCGACATCGCGGTGCTCAAGGTGGAAGCCCGGGGGCTGCCGGTGGCGCAGCTGGGCGAGGCGGAGTCGCTGCAGACGGGCGACTGGGTGCTGGCGCTGGGCTACCCCATGTCGCTGGGACAGACGACCACGGCGGGGATCGTGAGCGCCAAGGGGCGCTCGCTGGGGATCATGCAGCGCGACCGCACGGCGACGGCGCCGCTGGAGCACTTCATCCAGACGGACGCGGCCATCAACCCGGGCAACTCGGGCGGGCCGCTGGTGGACCTGAACGGCCGCGTGGTGGGGATCAACACGGCGATCGCCTCGCCCACGGGGTTCTACGCGGGCTACGGCTTCGCGGTGCCCATCGACCTGGCGAAGCGCGTGGCCGAGGACCTGATGCGCGACGGCCAGGTGCACCGCCCCATGCTGGGCGTGGCGATCCGCGCGGTGACCCCGGCGGACGCGGAGGTGTTCCGCCTGCCGAGCCCCAACGGCGCGGTGGTGTACACCGAGCCCAAGGGCCCCGCGAAGGACGCGGGCGTCCGCATGGGCGACGTGATCGTGGCGGTGGACGGGCAGGCGGTGGGCGACGACGGCGACCTCAAGGCGGCGCTGCTGGCGAAGCGCCCCGGCGAGCGGGTGACGCTGGACCTGGTGCGCTACGGCAACCGCCAGCGCGCGACGGTGAAGCTGGGCGAGCTGGAGCTGGAGCAGGTGCGCGACGACGCCCCCTCGGAGGAGGCGCGGGAGCCCACCGGCCGGCTGGGGTTCAGCGTGATGCAGGTGACGCCGCAGGTGGCCCGCCAGTACGAGCTGCCCTTTACGGACGGCGTGGTGGTGACGCGGGTGGACCGCAGCGGGCCCGCCGCCAGCGCCCTTGCCGGCGGCATGCGGGTGGAACGGCTGAACGGCCGCGCGGTGAGGACGGTGGAGGACATCCGCGCCGCGGCGTCGGAGCTCAAGGCGGGGCAGGTGGTGTCCATCGTGGCCCGCACGCCGGACGGGCAGCAGGCGATCGTGAACTACCGGGTCGGGGAGTGAGGCGGCGGGGTCGAGGGTATAGATGAGGGTGGGAAGAACGAAGTAGGGAGTACGCTGCATGTGAAAGGCGCC
>JBEVLE010000329.1:0-5305 GCA_040509335.1 Longimicrobiaceae bacterium
CGCGTGAGGGATTTCGGCCCGAAGGGGCGAGACCCGGCGGCAGTTTGCCGGGGCTCGACTCCGTTAGCCCGCGTTGTTTGCGGGCTTACGGAGCCGAAGCCCGACCCCGGCGCCAGCCGGGGGCACGCCCGAATCGTCGTTCCAGGCCGTTCTAAGCCGTTCCGTCGCCCTCAACCCTCAGCGCGCGCAGGCTTCGCAGCAGCCGCTCGGGCGACAGGGATGCCTTGGGGACGTAGTCGGCGGCCCCGGCGGCCACCAGCTCGGCGGCGACCTCCGGGTCCGCCTGCCCGGTGAGCATCACCACCGGCACCGACAGCCCGGCGTTCCGCAGCCCGCGCAGGAAGGTGAGGCCGTCGCCGTCGGGGAGGTTGTAGTCCAGGAACACGCCGTCGAAGTGCCCGGCGGTGAGCCGCTCGATGGCGTCCATCACCCCCTCCGCCTCCTCCACCTCCACGGCGATCCCGGTCGCGGCCAGGTGGCGCCCCACGGCCATGCGGTCCACGCGGTCGTCGTCCACCACCAGCAGCCGCAGCGGCGCCCCGCTCCCGGCGGCCGCCGTCACGCTTCCACCGCGTTCCACAGGAAGCGGAAGGTGGCGCCCTGTCCGTCCCCGGACTCCACGCTCACCCAGCCGCCCCGGCTCTCCACCGCCTTCTTGACGATGGACAGCCCGATCCCCGACCCCTCCACCTCGTCGCGGGCGTGGAGCGTCTGGAAGATCCCGAAGATGCGCTCGTGGTACTCGGGGGCGATGCCGCGGCCGTTGTCGCTGACGCGGAACTCCCAGCCGCCGCCCCGCCGCTCGGCGGCCACCTCCACCCACGGCGCCTCGCCGCGGCGGTACTTGACGGCGTTGCCCACCAGGTTGAGGAGCACCTGCTGGAGCGGGAGCCGCTCGGTGAGGAGCACGGGGAGCCCGGGGAGCACGCGCACCTCCACCTCGGGCGGGGGGGACAGGAGGTCCACCACCTCGTTCACCAGCGCCTCCACGTCCACCCGCTCGGGGCGCTCGCCCACGCGCCCGGCGCGGGAGTAGCGCAGGATCCCGTCGATCAGCCCGTCCAGCCGCTCCACGCGGCTGCGCAGCAGGCGCATGTGCTCGCGCGCGGAGTCGGTGAAGCGGTCGTCCAGGTCGTCCTCGATCCACTGCGACAGGTTGGAGATGCCGCGCAGCGGGGTGCGCAGGTCGTGCGAGGCCACGTAGGCGAACTGGTCCAGCTCGCGGTTGCTGACCTCCAGGGCGGCGGCCAGCCGGGCCAGCTCCTCGGCCTTCTGCTCCACCTCGCGGCGCGCCCGGACCTGTGCGGTCACCTCCACGGCGTGCACCAGGATGTCCCGCCGCTCGGGGTCGGGGCCGGCAAGCGGACGCCACACCAGGTGCCAGTAGGTGTCCTCCAGCACGCCGTTGCCCCAGCGCTCCAGGGGGACGTTGACCTCGGGGTCCACGAAGGGCTCGCCGGTGCGGTACACCCGGTCCAGCATCTCGAAGAGCCCCGTGCCGGCGAACTCGGGGAACACCTCGCGGAACGGCTTCCCCACGGCGTCCGGCTTCCCCACCGAGCGCTCCCAGGTGGGGTTCACCAGGGTGACCACGTGTTCGGGGCCGGAGTACAGCGCCATGACCGCGGGGGCCTCGGTGAAGATCTGCTCCAGGCGGGAGCGCTGCGTTTCCACCTCGCGGCGGGAGCGGACGCTCCCGGTGACGTCGGAGCCGTGGGCGACCACGCCGGAGCGGGTGCCGTCGGCCTCGGTGATGGGGTAGTACACGAAGTCCAGGAAGCGCTCCTCGGGCACGGCGTCGGGCGTGGGCTGCACCAGGAAGCGCACCTCCGCGCCGACGAAGGGCTCGCCGCTTTCCAGGACCCGGTCCAGGAGCCGGTCGAAGCCCTGGCCGCGCACCTCCGGGAGGGCTTCCAGGACGGGGCGCCCCAGCAGCTCGCGGCGCCCCACCAGGGTGTAGTAGGCCTCGTTGACGAACTCGAAGACGTGCTCGCGCCCGCGCAGGACGGCCATGAACGACGGGGCCTGCGCGAACACGTCGCGGAGCCGGGCCTCGGCGGCCTGGGCGGCGGCGCGGGCGGCGTCGGTGGCGCGCTCGGCCAGGATGCGCCCGGTGGTCTCGGACACGATGTTGAGGAAGGCGACGACGGCGCCCTCCTCGTCGCGCACGGGGCTGAGCGCGAAGGTGTACCAGGCGTTGGGGCCGCCCGCGGGGTCGGCGGCGGGGTGGCCGGCGGGGCGCTCCACCACGAAGGGGGCGTCGTCGGCGTAGACCGGGGGCCCGCCCGCGCGGATCTCCCCGAACATGGGCTCGATCTCGGGCCAGATCTCGGCCCACACCTCGGGGCCGGGGCGCCCCAGGGCGGCGGGGTGCTTGGGCCCCAGGACGTGGCGGTAGCCGTCGTTGTAGATGAGCACCAGCTCGGGGCCGCACCACAGGTTGATGGGGAACGGCGACTCCAGGCAGGTGCGGACCGCGAAGCGCAGCGCGTCGGGCCAGCCCTCCACCGGGCCCAGCGGGGTGGCCGCCCAGTCGATCTCCCGGCACCGCGCCGCCATCTCCCCCGCCCCCGCGAACACGCCCGCCCCGCCGCCCGGCCGCTCTCCCCCCGTCCGCCCTGTGTCTAGCATCGTTCCCCGCCCTGGTTGCTCCCGCGCCGTGGTCGCACGCCCCCAGACAAGAAGCGGGCCAGGCGGACGCGGCGCGCGCGGAAACGGCGCCGCCCCGCGCGGAAACGGGTCCGGACGGGGCGGCGTTCGAGGATGGGGCGGCGGCTCAGAACTCGGCGCGGAGCCCGAAGGTGAGCGTGCGGCCGGGGAGAACGGTGACGTTGTCGGGCTCGCCGAGCTGGCGGCCGAGCAGGTTGTCGCCGGAAAGCACCAGCGACAGCCCGGGACGCACGTCGCGCGCGGCGATGGCGCGCAGGTGGGTGATCCCCGGGTACTCGCGCCAGTAGGTGCGCAGCTTCGCTCCCACCAGCTCCTGCGACGGGTGCGAGGCGTCGGTGGAGTCGCGGGCGAGCGCCAGGTAGTCGTAGTTGATCCAGTCCCAGGCGCGGTACGCCGTCACCGACCCCGCCCAGCCGCCGCCCAGCCACGACGCGGTGAGGCTGGCCGTGCGCGCCGGCACCTCCAGCATGCGGTCGCCGGGGCGCAGCTCGCCGGTGTAGCCGCCGGCCACCCGGCGCACCCGGCTGTCCACCAGGGAGAACGCCCCCTCCAGCGCCAGCGGGCCCAGCTCCGCCGAGGCCTGCGCCTCCCACCCGCGGTTGGTGATCTCGCCGACGTTCTCCAGCCGGTAGCCGATGCGGCGCGGCTCCATCCGCGCGTCGCGGCGCACGGCGTACACCCCGGAGGGCGCCTGCTCGTAGGGGACCCGCTGGATCAGCCCGGAGGCGAGCTGGTCGAAGCGGGTGAGGTGCAGGGCCAGCCCCCGCCCCAGCAGCACGTCGGCGCCCACCTCCACGCCGGACTGCTCCTCGGGGGCCAGGTCGCCGTCCGCGGAGTGCGCGTGGAAGCCGGGCCACGACGCCTCGCGCGCGGCGGTGCGCAGCGGGCGGATCCCCTTGCCGTAGGCGCCGCGCAGCTTGAGCGTGGCGTCGCCGCGCTCGCCCACCCACGAGGCCCCCAGCATGGGGAGCGCGGCCCCCTGCCCCCGGCCGGTGAGCCCCTCGTTGCGCTCCAGGCGCAGCCCGGCGGTGAGCCACAGCGACTCGCGCAGCGAGGCGTGGCCCTGGGCCAGCACCGCCGAGCTCTGCCGCCACTCCACCTGCGCGGCCGTGGGCTCCGCCGTCGGCGCCGTGCTCCCGGACCCCGGTGCGCCGCCCGGCGCGGGCGTGCTCCCGGGCCACCCGGAGCCGCCCGCCACGGGCTGCGACACGTCGGGATAGGTGACCTCGCGCAGCGCCGAGTGCTCCGCGGCGAAGGCGATCCCCCCGGACAGCTCGCCGCCCTCGCCGAAGCGGGCGACGCTGCCGGCGCGGAACGTCCCCCGGTCGGCGCCGCCGTCGCCGGTGCGCACGCCGGGGGCGTCGGCGAAGCCGAAGGGGGCCCGGCCGTCGGGGACGCCGGCCAGCCGGTTGCCGTCCACGCCCGCGGTCAGCGAGTGCGTCCAGCGGTCGTCCTGCACGAACACCGAGCTCATCCCCAGGGTGTACTGCCGCACCGACTGGCGCCCGGCGACGGCGGCCGGGGCCGCGGCGCCGGTGTCCGCGGGGAGGAGCGGGCTGGCGGACACGCCGGCGCGCTCGGCGGAAAAGCGCGCGATGCCGGTGGTGATGGAGCGCGCCCCCACCAGGCGGGCGCTTCCCAGCGCGGCCACGCTGCGGCTGTAGGCGTCGGGGATGAACTCGCCCACGCTCCTGGCCGCCACGCTGAGCCCCGCCGAGCGGGTGGGGGAGCCGGCGCGCAGGGTGAGGGCGTGGTCCTGCGCCAGCGGGGAGCCGGGCGAGAACTCGCTGTCGGAAAGGCCCACGCCGCTGCGCACGCGGACGCGGGCGCCGCCCTGCCCGCTCCCCTCGTGCCGGGTGACGATGTTGACGACGCCGCTGATGGCGTCGGTGCCGTACAGCGCCGCGCCCTGGGGCCCGCGGATCACCTCCACCCGCTCCACCGTCTCGGGGGCGAGCTGCGACACCAGGAGCGGGTTGGCGACCTCGATGCCGTCGATGTACACCTTGGGGTAGCTCACCCCGAAGGAGCTTGCGCCGCGGATGCTCCCGTAGCGCGTCAGTACGCTGGCGGGCGACGACTCCCACGCCCAGATCCCCGGCACGGCGCCGTTCAGCTCCTGCGCCAATCGCCCCGTCCCCCGCCGCTCCAGCACGCCGCCGTCCAGCACGTCCAGCGCGTAGGGGAGGGCGCGCTGTGAGCCGCCGTTGGGGGTGCCGGTGACCACGATGCGGTCCAGCGCCACCGTCTGCACGGGCTCCGCTCCGGCGGCCCCGGCCGCCGCGGGCTCGCGGGAGGGCGCGAGCACCACCTGGTCGGGCCCGGCGACCACCGCGGCGACGCCGGTGCCGCGGAGCAATTCGGCGAGCGCCTGCCCCACGGGGACGGCGTCGCCGGAGGCGCACACGCGGCGGTCCAGCGGGAGGAGGTCGGCGCTGTAGGAGAAGCGGACGCGGGAGGCGGCGGCGAGGCGGTCCAGGGCGCTGCGCAGCGACACGTCGCCGGCGTGCAGCGAAACGGAGCGGTCCAGCGGCGGCGCCCAGCCGCCCGCGGGGGCGGGCGCGCCCGCGCGCGGGCCGCACCCGGACTGCGCGTGCGCGGGGAGCGCTGCGGCGAGCACGAGCGCCGCCGCGGC
>JBEVLE010000330.1:0-4312 GCA_040509335.1 Longimicrobiaceae bacterium
CAGTTCTGGACGCCGCGCGGCTTCGAGCCGATCGCCGAGGGAGTGGCGGTCACGTCCGCGTTCGGCATCTTCGTCGCGCTCTGCGTAGCCCAGACGGGGTCGCTTTTCTCGGCGGACGCCTGGAACAACATCACGTTTACCGCCGGCGAGGTGAAGGACCCGCGCCGGAACATCCCGCTGTCGCTGGCACTCGGCACGATTGTCGTCATCTCGCTGTATCTGCTGGCCAACCTGGCGTATCTCGTGACGCTGCCGTTCGACGCGATTCAACAGGCGCCGGCGGACCGCGTCGCAACCTCGACTCTCGACGCAATCCTCCCAGGTCTCGGCGCCGCGCTGATGGCTGGCGCGATCATGGTGTCGACCTTCGGCTGCAACAACGGGCTGATCCTGGCGGGGGCGCGGGTCTACTACGCCATGGCGCGCGACGGCCTGTTCTTCCGCCGCCTGGGGACGCTGAACGCGCGCCAGGTGCCGGCGGTGGCGCTGGTGGCGCAGGGGGTGTGGGCTGCGCTCCTCACCCTCCCGCGCACCGTGGCCGCGGACCCGGCCGGCGGGGCGCCGACGTACGGCAACGTGTACACGCAGCTCCTGGAGTACATCGTTTCGGTGGACCTGGTGTTCTACGCGCTGATGGTGGGGGCGGTGCTGGTGATGCGGCGGCGCCACCCGGAGCTGGCGCGCCCGTACCGCACCTTCGGCTACCCCGTCACGCCGCTGCTGTACGTGGCCATCGCCGCGCTGCTGGTGGTGGACCTGGCGTACCTGACGCCGGCCACCTCGGGGATCGGCTACCTGCTGGTGCTCACCGGCATCCCGGTGTACCTGGCGTGGCGCCGGCGCTTCGCCGCCTCGCCGGAAAGCGCGCCCGCCGCGGTGGCGGACGCCGGCGGGGCCGCGGCGGGATGAGCTTCGCGGGGCACCTGGAGGAGGCGCTGCACGTCAACCGCGAGCGCATGCCGCTGTACGCGCGGCTCACGGGCGGCGAGTCGGAGCGGATCTCGCGGCGGCTGATCCGCTACGAGAGGTGGGCGCTCCCGCTGGCGCGCTGGGTGGACCGGCGGGCGCGGCCGTACAACGTACGGGGGATCGGGGTGGTGGCGGACGACTTCGTCCCCATGGCGGGGACGCCGCGCTTCCGGGAGACGTTCACGGAGCCGCCGCTCCCGCTCTCGGCCTTCCGCCGCGCGGACGCCCGGCGGATGCGGCGCGCGCTCGCCGCCGCGCTCGAGGCGGGGGGCTTCGCGGGCGTCGCGGCGGCGCTCCGGGCGGAGCTGGCGGCGCTGGAGACGGTGCCCTGCTACCACTGCATGCTGCGCCACCTGCTGGAGTCCATGTTGCGAGTGGCCACCCTCGCGCCGGCGCACGCCGCGCGCGCGGAGGCGGCGGGGATGCGGAGCACGGCCGGCCTGTCGCGGCTCGTGCTGCGGCTGCACCTGCTCACCCTGGGGGACGCGGCGAAGCTGGACGCGCTCGCCGCGCCCATCCAGGCGCGGGGGATCCCCATCCTCTGCCAGGACGTCCCGCCGATCCCCCAGGAGTGACCGGCCGCTCCGCGCGCGCCGGAGCCGCGGAACGACAGGCGCCCGCGAAAGGACGATTTCCTTGTCCCTCCGCTTTCCGCGCTTTACAGTAGTGAGCATTCGGTATGCACGGTGTCGAACCCTGTGCATATGGCGATCGGCTCCTCCCCCTCCCGGAGCCGTCCTCGACCCGTCACATAGATCCTCCAGCCACCACCGATCGACCCCACCCCAGCGACGGAGCCACGGCTCATGAGCAATCTCGACCTCCTCCGCGGTGCTCTGGCAAGGACCCGCTTCGGTGAGCTGAGCCTGGTGGCGCCGGACGGCGCCACGCACCGGTTCACCGGCGGCGAGGAGGGCGAGAGCGCGACGATGGTCCTGAAGAGCTGGGACGCGGTGGACGCGATCCTGAAGCGCGGGGACATCGGCCTGGGCGAGTCCTACATGGCGGAGCAGTGGGAGTCGCCGGACCTCAAGGGCTTCCTCACCTTCTGCCAGCGCAACCGCGGCGAGTTCGGCCGGGTGACCTCGTTCTCCCTCCTCAACAAGCTCCTCTCGCGCGCGACCACGCTCACCAGCGGGAACTCGCTGACGGGCAGCCGCAGGAACATCAGCGCCGCCTACGACCACCCGCCGGAGCTGTACCAGGCGTACACGGACCGCATGATGACGTACTCCAGCGGCTGGTGGGACGGGCGGGAGATGTCGCTGGAGGAGGCGCAGGTCAACAAGTACGAGCGGATCCTGTCCCGGCTGGGCCCGCCGCCGCAGCACGTCCTGGAGATGGGCTGCGGCTGGGGCTACTTCCTGGACCTGGCCGCGTCGCGGGGGTACACGGTCACCGGCTGCACGATCTCGCAGCGCCAGTACGACCACGCGCGGGAGGTGAACCGGGAGGCGATCGCCGACGGCCGCGTCACCCTGCTGCTGGAGGACTACCGCAACATGCCAGGCAAGTACGACGCGGTCATGTCCACCGGCTTCTTCGAGCACGTGGGGGCCAGGTACTGGGTCGACCACTTCCGCAGGGTCAAGCAGTACCTCAAGCCCGGCGGCGTGGCGATGGTGCAGACCATGTTGTGCAACCGCTTCGACCCGCGGAGCGCAAAGAAGCTCAACTTCTTTTCCAAGTACATCTTCCCCGGCGGCGAGTTTCCCTCCATCGGCTCGTTCATCGTCGCGGCGGAGGAGGCCGGGCTCAAGTGCGAGGAGCACCTCGCCTTCGGGCAGGACTACGCGCGCACCATGGACGAGTGCTGGAAGCGCTTCGCCGTCAACAAGGAGGAGCTGAAGCGCAAGGTGGGCTACGACGACGAGTTCATCCGCAAGTGGGAGTTCTTCATCGCGGGCTGGTATGCAATGTTCAAGTCGGGGAACTACAACGTGATGCAGGCGAAGCTGGTGCACTGTCCCTGAGCGGGTCGCATCCGCCGAAACCCTGATCTCGCAGGCCGACCATGAGCACAATGGATCCCAGCGGCATGCAGGCGATCACGACCGGCGTGACGCTCCGCGACGTCGCCGGAGCGGCGCGCACCTACCTGGCGGGTCTCGCCGACCCGGAGGGCTTCGTCCGCGAGATGCTGGGCATGGCGGGGGTCGAGATCGGCGGCGGCGCCCCGCACGACATCGTGGTTCACGACCGGCGCTTCTACGCGCGCGTGGGCCGGGACGGCGCGCTGGGGCTGGGCGAGGCGTACGTCGAGGGGTGGTGGGACTGCCCCGCCGTGGACCAGATGATCACCCGCATCCTCCGGGCGAACCTCCCCGAGAGCATCCGCAGGAACTGGAGGCTCATGGCGGGGGCGGTGCGGGCCCGGCTGTTCAACCTGCAGAGCCTGAGCCGGTCGTTCCAGGTGGGCGAGCACCACTACGACCTGGGCAACGACCTGTACCGGGTGATGCTCGACCGGCGGATGGTCTACACCTGCGGCTACTGGAAGAACGCCGCCACCCTGGACGAGGCGCAGGAGGCCAAGCTGGACCTGGTGTGCCGCAAGCTGGGGCTGCGCCCGGGGATGCGGGTGCTGGAGCTGGGCTGCGGCTGGGGGAGCTTCGCCCGGTTCGCGGCCGAGAAGTACGGGGTGGAGGTGACGGGCTTCTCGGTTTCCAGGGAGCAGGTCGCGCTCGGCCGCGAGCTGTGCGCGGGGCTGCCGGTGGAGCTGCGGCTGGAAGACTACCGCCGCGCCCGCGGCACCTTCGACCGCGTGCTTTCCATCGGGATCATGGAGCACATCGGGTACAAGAACTACCGCACCTACATGGAGCTGGTCGCCCGCTGCCTGGCGCCCGGCGGCGTGTCGCTGGTCCACACCATCGGGGGGTCCGGGAGCGAGCCGCTGGCCGACGCCTGGACGCGCAAGTACATCTTCCCCAACGGCAGCCTCCCCTCCGTCGCGCAGCTGGCGCGCGCCACGGAGGGGCTGTTCAACTTCGAGGACCTCCACAGCTTCGGGCCCGACTACGACCCCACGCTCATGGCGTGGTACCGGAACTTCGTCGCGGCGTGGCCGGAGCTGAAGGCGCGGCTGGACGAGCGCTTCTACCGCATCTGGACCTACTGGCTGCTGATGAGCGCCGCCGCCTTCCGGTCGCGGCACATCCACCTGTACCAGATCGTGATGACGCCGCGGGGGGCGCCGCAGCCGGACTGCCGCCTGGGCTGATGCCGGATTCCGTTGCGGCGGGTCGAAGGGCCGGGTTCGGGCGTGCCCCCGGCTGGCGCCGGGGTCGGGCTTCGGCTCCGTAACGCACGATAAAACTGTGCGTAACGGAGGCGAGACCCG